>CBAAAA010000043.1:5201-16134 GCA_964658695.1 uncultured Solirubrobacteraceae bacterium
CATGGGAAAGATTCTTCCCTTGTGGTCATGGGAGCGATAAGACGATGGCGGAGTTTGGTTGCGATCAATGCGCAGCGTTGATGATTAACGGCGTGTTCTGCCACGAGACGGGATGCGTGAACCAGCGCAAGACGTGGGTGGCGGAGCGTGGCGCATGGGTACGCTTCGTCGCGTGCCATGAGTGCGGGTGCGATGTCGAGGTAGGTGAGTCGTGCGACTGCCAGGAGTTTGACGAGGAGGAGGTCTGCGCTCCTGATGCTCCTCCAGGTCCTCGCTGGACGGGAGACCGTGGCGCAATCCCCGGAGAAGCTGCTTATCTACTCGACGATGACGGGACGTGGGAAAGCAATATCGCGTTGATCGAACGCGAGACGCCAGAGGGCTCCCGTTGGGAGGCGATGGACGACCAGCAATCGATCGGGGAGTTCTCGACGCTTGCAGAGGCAGCGCAGGCTGCCGAAGTATATGTGGATGAAAAGGATAAACAGAATGGCCAAGTGTAAGGTTTGTCAGAAAGAAATGCGGGTTGGGGTGAGCTGTATCCCGACCAAGCTGGAGTTCGCGAAACGATTCACCACGCCCGGGAAGACGCACTTGTCCGACCGGAAACACGCGGTGGTATTCGAACGGGTGCTCAATGGCTCCGAGAGGCGCTATGGCGCTGTCGATAAAGCACTCGGCATCGACGGCCACAAGGTGCCCTGTCACGACTGCAACGCGCCGGTGGGTGGCTTCCACCATCCGGGCTGCGACGTGGAAGAATGTCCGCGCTGCCACCTTCAGGCGATTGGCTGCGGGTGTATAGATACGCATCGCATCTCGGACGTATTAGTCAGCGAGGCAGGCAAATGAAGGCCTGGATTGTGCGGGCCAGTTGCGAGTACTCGAGCCGGGTGTTGGCACCGACGGAGGAGGCCGCAATCGCAATCATGCAGAACCTCCCGGAAACAGCCTGGGATAGCGGCTCCTGGAGCAGTTTAGAGGCGGAAGACGATGGGCCATTCAATGTAGATGACATTGACACAATCGAGCGGATCATCACAACGCATCAGCAAGTACAGATGACGAATCCGCCCACGTCCGAACAGTGGCAGTCCGCTTCGCTCGAAATCAACAGGCTGGCCCAGTTGATTGTTGAAGCCAAGAAAGCGGGTAATGCCGGATGAATTGGCTCAAGGCATTCCTCGTTCGCCGGCGACTGTTATGCGCGGCGTGTGAACAGCGGTTCGCTACCACCAAAATGTACGGCGAGAAGTGGTGTGCGCCGTGTGTCGAGAAGGAGGCACAAGACGAAGCGATCGCGCAGGAAGATTACTGGCGGCACGCGCACGCGGATTATGGTGACTTCGACGGGCGAGAGTTGTAAATCTCGCGCAAACTCCAATGAAAGGGGTACTTTCAGTACTAACTGCGAGTACCCTAACAGTGTTATAATGAACGCGGGGAGATCCCCCAAACCAAGGATAAACAGAACATCATGGCTAGTGTTAAGACCGTTCCAGTGGAGCATGTCTGCTCCGATAACGTGACCATTCAAGTCGATGGCGACAAGCTGGTCATCACGTGTGATCTCAAGCGAACCTGTGGGCCCAGCAAGTCCGGCAAGACCGAAATCGTAGCTTCAACCGGCGGCTTTGTCTCAATCGGCGGTGTGGGCGTGAGCGTGAACATCACGCGGAAGCGCGGTGGCCAGTGAGTACGGTGACCTGTACGTGTGGGTGGCCCATCGACGACTTACGGAAAGAACTGGCACAGGCCAGGGCAAGACTGGCGGCCGCGCTCGCCGGGGCGCATCCGTCTGATGATTCCATGATTGCCGAACACCGGATCGCAGTCGAGACGATGGAATCCCATCTGGCTGAACCAACCGTGGAGAGGGGAGCCGTCGATGCAGCCTGACAAGGTGACGTTGTACTACCGCGATGGCACCAGTGACAAACTGTACGCCATCGAGATCCGGCCAGCCGGTGCGGATCGGTTCGACGTGTACGCCATCTATGGGCGGCGCGGCGGCACGATGAAGACTGACAGGAAGACAATCGGGCCGATGCCGCGCCACGAAGCGCAGCAGGTATTCGATCAGTTGTCGAAAGAGAAGCGTGCGAAGGGCTACCAGGAGGGTAGCCCGATGGGTGAGGTACAGATTCCGCCATCGGAGACGAAGCGTAGTACCGGCTTTTCGTTGATGCTGCTTAATGAAGTGGACATGGATCAGGCCTACATGCTCATCGAAAGCGACGAGTGGGTGATGCAACCGAAATGGGACGGGGTGCGCTGCCTACTCACGATCGAACCATGAAACACCCTGACTCATTGCGATCAAGGGCACGAGTTCACACCCGAGAATACCGGATGGCGTAAACATAATCACGGTCGGTATTGCCGTGAGTGTAGGCGATTGAAGCGGAGAATTAAGCATGGAAAGAAGGATAAACAATGAGAGTCACTGGACGTTCAAGAACAGATAAGCCGCTGACACTGGCGGTAAGCGTGGTCAAAGCGGCGAACGCATTTCCGCGCTGTGTGCTGGACGGCGAATTGATAGGCGAGCAATTTATTTGTTTCGATGTACTCGAATATGAGGGCAAGAGCCTACTTTCGCTTCCCTATGAGCAACGACTGAGATATCTGGCTGAGTTGCCACAGTCGGAGTCCATTCTCGTCACACCCACAGCCCAGACGGTGTTCGAAAAGCGTGAGCTAATGGCCACGGCTAAACGCACCGGGATGGAGGGAGTGGTCCTGAAGCGAAAGGACAAGCCCTACTCGCCAGGTCGCCCCAATACGGGCGGCCCTGCGCTGAAGTTTAAGTTTGTTCAAACGTGCGAGGTAATTTGTGCTGGACAGCGTGGCAGCAAACGCAGCGTAGGAATGATGCTTTTTGATGGAACAGAGATTGGCTCGCTGACTATTCCACCGAACAAGCTCATTCCCAAACGTGGCGACGTATTGAGTGTTCGCGTACTGTACAGAGGTGCCGAAGACGGCCATCTGGTACAGGCGGTGTTCCTGGGAGTGCGTGACGATGTGCCGGCTTCGGCCTGTACTGCGGATCGCATCCAGGTGAAGGGCGCGGTGAGGACATGAAGCCGCTCACTTCGTTTCAGGTCCGGTGGCTCGAGGCCGTTCTCGCGAATGACGAGAATGCGAGCGACGAAGGGCTGGTGGAATACTTCCTCGATAACGGGCTGGACGCGGAGCAGGCCGCGTTCGCGATCAGCTGTCGTGAGGATTATCAAAAGAACATCGAAGCTTGCTCACTAGTACAGGAGACCCAATGCCACTCACACCCGAAGACTTGAGGCAGATCGCCGATGTCGTAACCGCACTTATTAAGCCGATGTTCGCGAATACGAACAGGCTGATCGACGATCTAACCGTCCACGCCGACGAGCGCTTTGATGAACTAGAGGCGCGCTTGGATGCAATTGACGCACGACTTCGGACACACGCCGCCGATATCCAGGCGGGTCGCCGGCTCGAATCACGTCACGCAACATTTCGCGATGATATTTCGCAGAATGTGGCCGATATCCACGCGCTTATTGCAAAGCATTCCAAACGTCTAGACAAGTTGGAACGCTCGAAGGAGCCCAATGCCGAATGACAAGCTGATCGCGGCGGCGCATGGGGCCATTGAGGCTCTGACCAGAGAGCGAGAGGTATTGATTGATTCGTTCTGTCTCAAAGACACAAACGGAGAGCCTGATCTTTCGACGCTCGACGATGAGGATGCAGCAGCCGATGTGTCGGACTATAACGATCTCATCGCAGAACTGACGGTTGGAATCGAGGAGGCATCGGGTGAAGGGCGAGAGTGACTACGTGTTTACGCTGTCCGAGAAGGAGCGCATTCTTGTCATGGCTGGACTGTGCGAACTGCTGCGAACTCATGAGCACGTCATGGAGCACGTAGAGACGATTAACACAGTGGTCCGTACCTACGGGGGCAGTAAGCGGATCACTCAAGAAGACATTGCCATTCCGGATATCAAGCGGCTGTTGGTGCGGGTGGGGGCCATCACCGGAGAGTTGGCATCGGAGAAGGTGAATTGATGACGGCAAGAGCAAGAGAACTACTGGAGGCGGCCCGGCAGGTCGCCTTCTTTGGCAAGACCGATTTGACGGATCTGCGGGATGCTGTGTCGGCGATGGATGAGGAAGATCGCAGCACTGGTTATAAAGACGAAGAGGAAATATGACGTTAGACGAAAGAATGGAGTTCCTGCAAAGATCCATCGAGTCGCATGATGCCCAGATAGGTGATCTGGTTGTTTCCACGCAGGCGCAAGGAAAGTTACTCGACAAGCTCATTGTCGAGCAGCAGAAGACAGATCACAAGTTTAGGGAATTGGCGGCGACCATGAGCGAGTTGGCGATCGCGGTGCTGAACCATGGCACGTCAGATGGAGGTGGGGATGTCTGAGTTGGCGATCCAGGCCTTCGCCGCCGTGGCTCGGCCGCTCATCCTCAAATACTTTCCTCCGGCTTGCTGCATTGCCGCGACTCGCGTCACGATTGAATGCCTGCGGCGATTCGGCGTTACGGCTAAACCAAAGGCCACGGTGTTCTGTGTCAGTGTGCCGGAGAAGAAGCTGGCGTATGTGTCGGGGCCGGAGAAGTATTTCGATTTCGCGAACGCAGCGAGTTGGACCAAGCGCGGAACGTCTGATGGGTCGGATGGGTACCAGGGCCATGTTGTTGCCTTTGCGGGAACCACGCTGATCGATGCGGCGTTCGATCAATCCCTGTACGCCTTGGGGATGTGGGAGAAGTTTGTGCTGGTGCAGCCAGCTGACAAGTGGCCGGGGACGTTCGATGCTCAGATAGGTGCTGTTTTAACGAATGGTGAATCGTGCCTGATCCGTTATATCGCGCTCGACGACAAGTCGTTTCTGCGGGCGCCGGCCTGGGAGCTGGACCACCTGCAGCCGTTGATCGCTGAGGTTTGCTCCGCGATGGAATTACAGATGTCGGAATTACACAAGGTGGAATTTGACAATGCAGTTTGACGATGACATAACTTTTAACACGTCCGGCGAGCTGCGGGTCGAGTCGCGATCCGATGGGTTGTATGTGGTGGGCCGCGAACTCCTGTGCCCGGTCGACAGCGACGAAGAGGGGAAGCAACTGATCGCAGAGTTGTCACGTTGCCTCCTTGAATTGGAAGAGATCCCGCGCAAGGTCTGGAACCGCGACGAAGCGCACGCGCTGGTAGAACTCGGTCTGCCTTGGGCCGAGAAACTGGAACTGATCAATGGAGAGTTGATTGACCACATGGGTAAGAAACGCCCGCACGTGATCTGGCAATCGCTGATGCACGAGTGGTTGAGCAAAACGTTCGGTGCTGAACGGGTGGAATTCGAATCGCCGAATGATGTGGCCGCTGCCGAGAACGAACACAGCGAGCCTGAGCCTGACCTCAAGGTGTTAGCTCGGCCCAGTCGAGCCTATCCGGCCAATCCCACACCGGAGGACATTCTACTAGTAGTCGAGATCGCGGACTCAACTGTAGCTTTCGATCTAACCGTGAAGGCCCCACTCTACGCTCGCGCCGGAATCATAGAGTATTGGGTGCTGAACGTACAGAAGAAACTATTGATTGTTCACCGCAATCCGCTGGACGGTGTGTATCAGCACGTCTCGTATCACGGGGCGATGCAACCTGTTACCCCTATGGCGGCGCCGGAAGCTTTGCTTTATCTGGAGCATCTGTGGCCGTCGTCTTAACTTGCGCTTACCCGGAGGAGGCAACGATGACAGCGATTGAAGAAGATGAGATCTTCATTCAGATCTATCTCGATTCTGAGAATGTGGAGTGGATCGGCATACGTGGAATCGGCGGTAACCGGAGGCTGGAATCGCATGTAGAGCGGGATCCGGAGGATGCCCTGTGGAATGCATCCGTGGATGCCTTAGAAGCTCTGGTGCTGGCCCATGCCTGCGCGGGCGTGGATGTGGGATCTCACGCCTATCAAGTAGGACTACAAACCGTCTTTCAAAGGCTCTGGAATGGTGAGTGAAAAGGAACCGAGGACTATTGTGACCGACCACTTGGAAGATTTATCAATCAAGGACTTAAGAAAGCTTTATGAACGTATTGAGACGCGGGACGACCAGAACCACAGGGACTTTCTTGTCAAACAGAGTCATTTGGCCGCCTATTACGTGATGACGATCAGCAATCAAGAGCAGGACAAACGGCTGGATTCGGAGCTGAAGAGACACTATCTCGCTTGTATCCGGCGCGTGGAGGCTCAGTATAACTGCTGTCTTTATCCAAGGGGCGAGGAGTTGGCCACCGTTCGCGATGTCCGTATGGCTGAGTGGTATGCGCAGCACGAGGCAGAGCTGCACGCCGCCAACCGCATAGGTGAGCGCCGGCGACGTGCCGCTAGGCAGGCAAGGAAGAGATGAGCATGGAGGCAAACAAGATGACTGCAAAACAGCAAAAAAGCAAAGTGAATCTCGGAGTCAGCAAGCTTGATAAGTTTTTTGTGACCGTGAAGCGAAACGGTCAACCGATTGAGATCTCATGGGCTGATCTCGAAGACGCCGCAACCAACAATGGCGTACTGACCGCGAAATACTTGCGGCTGCTGAATGATGCCAGAACGATGGCTCGATTTTACCCGCCGGCCGAAGTGTTGATTGCGCAGACGAACAACAGCCCTCACGTGTGGGAAGTGCGGGTGCGGACTCTCGCCGGACAGGTCGTCCACCCACGATGGATTGTGACGCCAAACAATCTGCCGTCAATCTGCGCTGCCGATGAAGGAATGCAGTGCTACTCATACCGACATGCTTGCGAAGAAGCTCGGGCGATTGCAGACCGAGTCAAGAAATTGTTCAACCAGGCGGGTCCCCCGATGGTCATGGACCTGGCCACGGTGAGTGATTAGATCGGCAGGTCACGCGGCAGGTCTTCGGCAATGGCGCGTTCGACGTTCGGTATAGCGGCCTTCATCAGATCCTGTAAGGCCTTGACCGCAGCGACCGCTTCCGTGATGCAGTCAATCTTGTGGCCTCGGCTTTCGAGATACTGCGTTGTCACTTCGTGGATGCCCTGTCCCGCAAGCCAAACGATCAGGCTCCATTGGGAGCGTGGCAGTGTCAGGGTGATGGATTGATCCGTTAAGGCATCTGGCATTTAGATAAGTTATCAACGGCCATCTGGAGAGATCCAGGTGGCTTTTTTATTTAGGACCAAAGGATAAACAGAATGAACGCAATGGAGCATGTGATGGAGCGGGGCTGTCTCCCCAAACTAGGGGACGATCCACCGCCTTGGAGCTACCCAGGGTGGTTGCTTCTCTATGTACAAGGTGCCGAACATCACATCAACGGGGAGAACAGCCGCTGGTCACACTACATGCGGACGCTCGAGGCCGGACGGTTGCTCGATGAGCCGATCCCTCAGATACATTTCGGCCATCCCGGGAAGATACCCGATGAAGGGGCCGAGGGCCACAAGGCGATCGACGAGTGGACCAACATCATCTTCCACGAGCATGGATCCGCCGGCGAGCTGCGCGCACTGCTGGACTGGATGCTCTACGGCTTAGGCCTCACGAAAGAAGCGCCGCAGCTGTCGGCTAAGACGAACGAGGCGCTGTACCGGGCAGTCGATGTCAGCAAGCTGCTGAAACATCCGTATGACTACATTGGCGGTCACTACGTGATGAGCAAGGGCAACAACTCGAAAAATAACCGTGGGGCCTTCTACCCAACTCCGCACCACGTTGTCGACCTGATGACGCAAATGACGATGGGTGATCGAGTAGTCCGGCCGGGCCGCGATCCGCGCAGCGAGACCGTGTGTGATCCCTGTGTCGGAACAGGCCGCTTCCTGCTTGCGGCGTCGAACTACAGCTACCGGCTGTATGGCATGGATATCGATCCGATCTGCGTTGCGGCCACCAAGATCAACGGGGCGCTGTATGCGCCGTGGCTGACGTGGCCGCTGCCGGAGAGCTTCTTTGAAGGACAAGAACTGGTGACGCATCTGCCGGATGAGTTCGAAGTGGAAGTAGAAGAACCGGATCTTGTACTGGTGGCGGAGGCGGCTCCGGCCTGGCAGCAGACGGCCGATCAATATCTGGACTCGCAAGGAATCATCGCTGGCCGTCAAGCAATTCAGACCGGGCACGAAGAACACTCTCGGCTTGTCTATCAGGCGGTCGCAGACGGCGAGACCGTGCCGGCCGCTGTGTTGCAGGAGTATCCTGGCGCGGCGCTGAAGCCGCATTTTCTGCCGGAGACCAAGCCCTTCGCCAGGGTTGGCAAGCCGGCAAAGAAGTTACGCGTGGATCAGTTGCAGCAATCGCTGTTCTAAAGGAAAGGACTTGTCTAAAAGTGAAACGAGCTATTGAAGTATTGAAGACCCTGATCGAGCAGCTTTCGGTTGCATCGCTGCCGGATGCGGAGCGGGAACTGGCGTTGCGCTATGCAAATCAAGCCATCGAGACGTTATTCGCGGAGGAAGAGCATATCGAACCAGACGAATTAATGGAGCCGCCCGATGGGGAGAACGAGCTCGTGATCGCGCTGAAGGACTCCGATGCGCTGATCCAGCGAGCGCAAACGATCCTGGCGCGCTATCTCGAACCCGAGAGCGGGATCAGCGAAAGCGCCGTCATCGGCGAGCTCCTCGTGTTATTCGACGGCCCGGAACAACGGCGCGTCCAGGCTGCAACTCAGAAGGCGTTGGAGGGGAGGCGCTTGAACAAGGTGTCAGGGGCCGATGTGGTGGACCAGGTCAATGACCTGTACTCAGAACTGGAGGCCAACCATGGCTAGGAAGAAGAAGACGGTCTCGGATCAGAACGCGGCGAAGGTCGATGCGCGTGTTGCAGCACTCCACGCCATTAACGAACAAGCCGCTAGCATCTCGACAGACCTGCAAGGCGAGCTTGACGCCCTGCTCAGTAAATACTCCGATCGCATTCAGGATCTAGACCAGAAGATCGCCGATATCAGCCAGTTCGATCTGATCGAGGAATTAGGGGAGAAGCTCTCAAACCTCGAAGAGAAATTCTCGAACACCGACCGGTACCAGACCATGTCGGATTTTAAGGACTCCCTTGACAACGCCGTGAGCGGCGACGAACTGGAAGAAGTCATGCTCGGCGACAACTATGATTTCGATGCCGTACTCGACAGCTTGAACGGCGTCACGCGAGACTCCGAATCGCAGATAACGAGTTTAGAAAGTGTGGAGATCCCTTAGAGTATGACCAATAACTACGTTGTTCTATTGATTAGTCCGCGAGATGTGGCCCAGGTCATCGGAGACGAGGCCGGCGATTGCTGGCTCAAGCCACAGGCAGAGCGGTTGGCTGCACGGTATCGCCGTGCGATGCCCACGTTTGAAGTCCTGGTCCTGCCGGTCCAGCCACTGGGGATCGCCAATGTCCCGATAAGTCTGCCTGGAGGACGCCATGATTCGCACTGAGTATGGTCGAGAGCGCAACGTTTGTGGCTGCAACGGGTGCGTAGAGAACTGCCGCCACATGCCTGGCCATCTCATTCCAGCCGATCTGACGCGCATGCTTCCCGCTGACGTTGATCCGCTCATCTGGTCGGAGACCAACCTGCTGGCATCGCCAGGCGCAAAGGTGGTGCGTGGCGATGAAATCTTTCGGATCCCCACGCTTGTATCAGCCGTAAAGGCAGATGGCTCTTGCATCCACCTGGCTGGGGGCGCTTGCCAGATCCACCAGATTGCGCCCTTCGGTTGTGCCTTCTTTAGCTGCACCGACTACGATCCCAACCTGTCCGCGCTTGGCTTGCGGGACATCATGATCGACGGCCAGCGCGACGGCCTTTACACGCGCATCTGGCGTCACTTGGATAGCAAGGGCCTTAGGCAACTACCTGTCGAGAAGCTACGCGTCAGGATGGCCAAAGCGATGTCCTCGGCGAGCCGGTCGATCGACAACTGAATCCAGATTTATTGCGTATCTGAGAGGAAAGGAAAGCCCCATGTGAAGCACCGTAAGTCTCTACAAAAACAGGCATAACGGCGTTATAAGCGGTATAATGATAACAGTACAACTCTCTTACCAAAGGTAAGAGACAAAGGATAAACAGAAGTGTTAAACAAAGCGAGTCTGTCGATC
The DNA here is from genome assembly GCA_964658695.1 of uncultured Solirubrobacteraceae bacterium. Taxonomy (GTDB): domain Bacteria; phylum Acidobacteriota; class Terriglobia; order Bryobacterales; family Bryobacteraceae; genus Bog-105. The sequence goes on from CBAAAA010000043.1 coordinate 15,323, forward strand.
GCAAGTCTCGTATCTAACGAGACGTCGCGTTTTACGCTGAACGGCATCCTGGTGACTCCCACCAAGACAGTCGAAACAGATGGCCATCAACTGATCGTTGTCGAGAGCAGCCCGAACCAGGACAACTCGGCCGCATCGTTCCCGGAGATTCCCGGGATTGGTAAGGCAATGGCTGATTTCGAGCCGTTCCTGCTGCCGAAGAAAGACGCGATCGAGATCATGCGCGCCATTCCAAAGAGCGGCCTGCCCGCATTGGGTCACGCCGCTGTCGTCGAAGTGGATGAGGACTTCGTCAAGATCGTCACCACGGACCTGGAGACCACGCGGGTCTTCCCGATTCGCAAGCTGAAGGGGAACTTCCCGGACTACGAACGCATCCTGCCGAAGCTGGAGCGGTCTGAGTTCGTGACCAACTACGATCCGGCTCTGCTGGCTCGGACGTTGAACCAAGTGAAGGACTTCATCGGCGGAGCGGTGAACAACCGGGGTTGCCGGTTGCACTTCACGGGGCCAAACGAGGCGCTGCGGATCGAGGCTATTAACGAGTCGGAGCAACGACTGACGGCAGTCGTCATGCCGATGCGTGATGACGCCAAGAAGTGTACACTCTACGACCAGCGCAAAAGCGCATGGGACATCCTGGTTCGCTTCAAGGCCGACATCGACGCCAGGTGGCAGCAGACTGAGCATCAGACCATCCCGCCCGATTCCCTGTTCGTCTCGTATGGCGCTGCACTCTACGGGACGGTTGCGGAGCTGTTGGCTGATAAGCCAGTGAAGGCTGATAAGCCAGTCGTAGAAGCGGAAGCGGA
>CBAAAA010000044.1:0-16091 GCA_964658695.1 uncultured Solirubrobacteraceae bacterium
TGGATCCGTTCTCGACAAAAGATCCGCACCGGAACGGAACCGCGGTCCGTGAGTGCTATCAATGGATAAAATCGGGCGGATTACTGGTAATGTTCCCCGCCGGCGAAGTTGCGCACCTGAATTGGGGGGAATATTTGGTCGCTGACCCGAAATGGAATTTGATTGCGGCGCGTTTTGCCCGCAAGGCCAATTGTCCCTCAGTACCGATGTTCTTCGGCGGCTCCAACAGCATTCCTTTTCAGATGATTGGTACGCTACATCCCGGGTTGCGCACATTGAGCCTGCCTCGCGAGCTTATGAAAAAGCGCAGCCACACTATTCAAGTAAGAGTGGGCTCGCCGATCCCGGCCACGGTGCTGCGAAAACAGAAAGATGATGCGGCGGCCAGCGAATATCTGCGAGCGCGCGTATATGTGCTCTCCAGCAGCTTGAAGACCCCAGTCCCGACAGGCCCTCGCTTCCCGATTCTTAAATCCGGGCCAACGCGCAAGGCCATCGCCGCGTCTGGCCAGCTTCAAGATATGGTGAAAGAAGTCGCTGCGCTTCCCCAGGACCGTTTGCTGGCGGCCAGCGAGGATTTCGAGGTATATCTCGCGTCGGCAGCCGAAATTCCCAAGACCCTGTTCGAAATCGGCCGCTGTCGCGAGGTGACTTTCAGGCAAGCCGGCGAGGGCACAAATAACAGCGTCGATCTGGATCCATTCGATTCCTACTACCAGCACCTGTTTCTCTGGAACAGCCGTGAGCAACAGGTTGCCGGCGCATACCGGATTGCCGCCACGCCCGATATTCTTCCGAAATACGGCTCGAAGGGTCTTTATACCAGTACGCTATTTCATTACTTGCCGGATTTTTTTGACAAGCTCGGGAACGCCTTCGAGCTCGGCCGGTCGTTCGTGCATCCCGAATACCAAAGGCACTACGCACCCCTGCTTCTGCTCTGGAAGGGAATCGCCAAATGCATCGAGAAGCGTCCGGAGTGCCCGGTGCTTTTTGGTGCGGTGAGCATCAGCGGCGATTATCATCCGCTATCGCGGGCACTCATTATGAACTTCATGACGGGTCGCATGGCGTGCGAACTGGCCAATCAGGTAAGGCCGCGCCGCTCCTACCGAATACCACTGACTCTTCCGAAGCACATCAAACAGCTAAACGCTCTCGTCAGTACGCTCGACGAACTCTCTGCAACGGTTTCTGACCTTGAACAGGATGGCAAGGGAGTTCCGGTGCTGCTGCGCCATTACCTGAAACTCGGCGGCCAGTTCTTGGGGTTCAATGTAGACTCGAACTTCTCGAACGTGCTCGATGGCCTCATCTTTGCAGATTTGAGAACCGTACCGGCGCCGATGCTCGACCGCTGCATGGGGCGTAGTGGCGCGGCCACGTTCCGCGCATGGCACTCCCATCCAGCGTCTGAGCTTACGCTATAGGAGATGCCGTCAGAATCCACCTATAGAAGCGCCGTTCGAGACTACATCCGAACTGAAGCAAAGCCGGTAGAAAAATACTCTCACCAGCCCCGGCTTTACGCTCTCACGCGGCTGGTTGGCCAGAACTTGGCTTATGACGACGACGTCGTGTTCGCTGCGGCGTGGCTTCATGATCTGGGCGTCTTCGCCGGTCATCGGCCGGAAGACATTCAGCAACTCTCGCAATGGGACAGTGTCGCCTACGCCTGTCAGAAAGCGCCCGGAATTCTAGAGCGCCTCGGCTTTCCGCAAAGCAAAATTCCGGCGGTAGTGGAGGCGATTCGCACACATCAACCGGGTGCTGACCCGCGCCGGTTGGAGGGAACAATCCTTCGAGATGCGGATATTCTGGAGCAACTCGGCGCGGTTGGCGTGTTACGCGCGGTCTGTAAGATTGGACGCGACACCCGCTACCCGACCTTTTCGGACGTTATTCTGCTGCTGCGGCAAGCGGTCAGAGATCTTCCCGGGCACTTGCGGCTGGAAACAGCTCGAGAACTGGCTAAGGAACGCGTCGCGATCTTGGAGAATTTCCTGCGATCGGTGGAGAAAGAAAGCGCTGGCGAACTCGACTGAACTCTCAATACCCCCTCGTTCAATAACCCATCGCTTGCATACGAGCGAGCACCCGCTTCACATACCAGTCGGGCTGACCGGGCCTTCGATGCAGCGGCGCCGGAAGCAAGGCCGCCATTTCTGCGCCACGTACACGGTCTATCGATGTCCCGGGCGAGTGAAAGTAGTATTCAGAAGCGGCTTCCGCGCCATAGACTCCTGGTCCCCACTCGATTACGTTCAAATACAGTTCCAGGATGCGCCGCTTCCCCAGGATCAGTTCAGCAAACGGTACGATCGACGCTTCGATGCCTTTTCTCACGAAAGAGCGCCCGGTGCTCAGGAATAGATTTCTCACCAATTGCTGAGTGATGGTGGATGCCCCGCGCGGCTTGCCGCCTTTGAGATCCTGGCCAAGGCTGGACTCGATTTCGTTCCAGTCGAAGCCGTGGTGCTCAAAGAAACGCGTGTCTTCCGCAGCCAGAACGGCATGAGTCAGATTCGGGGAGATGCGGCCAATCGGAACGAAGAGATAGCGTTTGCGATAAGACTGCGCGTGAAGTTTAGCAGCGAAAGCGCGTTCCATTTGCACTGCGGTGGTGGGCGGATCGATGGATCGTAGCAGAAGCAGGAAGAGCGCCACCAAGACGTAAGCGCCAACGACGCAGAGGCCGGCGACCCAGAGTCCCTTGCTGAGGAGTGACGATGTCTTGCGATGAGGCTGCGAGCGGCTTTGCGGCGCGCGCTGCGTCTTCGAGGGTTGCTTTACTGGCGATTTTGTCTTAACTGGCAGAGTAGATCATGCTCCGTGCGGAACTACATTTAAACAGACGCGCCAAATGCAGTGCTGCGTTAAACTTGGGGTTCCTCCAGCGTAGCAGTAGTCCTGATGCTCTTCGACACGCCAGTTTTCTTCCTTTTCCTCATCCTTGTGGTGGCCGGCTACTGGCTGCTGAAGTGGCGCAAACAGAACGTCTTCCTGCTGATCGCCAGCTATTTCTTTTATGGCTGGTGGGATTGGCGCTTCCTGAGCCTGATCCTGATCTCGACGGTCGTCGACTTCTATTGCGCCCGGAACATCGCGCTGTCAGACAAACCGCTACAGCGGAAATCACTGCTGATCTTGTCGGTAGCGTTGAACCTCGGCTTCCTCGCCTTCTTCAAGTACTTCGATTTCTTTGTCGACTCCTTCTCGACGAGCATGTCGGCATTGGGTCTACCCGTGAACGTGCCGCTTCTGCGGATTCTGCTGCCTCCCGGGATCTCGTTCTATACCTTTCAGGCGCTGGCATACATTGTGGACGTCTATTACCGGCGTTTGGAGGCTGCGGAGTCGCTGCTTGACTATGCGCTGTTCATCAGCTTCTTCCCACACCTGATTGCCGGCCCGATTCAGCGCCCCTCTCATTTGTTGCCGCAGGTGCATTCACCCCGGACGTTCGACGCGCAAAAATTCAACGAAGGCATTCTGTTGATCCTCACTGGCCTGTTTCGTAAGTGCGTCATTGCGGACAATTGCGCACTGCTGGCGAATGCGGCCTTTAACGGAAAAATGGGTGAGCCGACTCTCCCGATCGTGCTACTGGGAACGTATGCGTTCGCCTGGCAGATCTATGGCGATTTCAGCGGCTACAGCGATATCGCGCGCGGAGCCGCACAGTTGATGGGCTTCCATTTCATGGTGAATTTCCGTCAACCGTACCTGGCCTTCAGCTTGCAGGATTTCTGGCGCCGCTGGCACATCAGCCTGAGCACCTGGCTGCGGGATTATCTCTACATTCGGCTGGGAGGAAGCCGCGACGGGGAACTCCGCACCTATCGCAATCTGATGATCACTATGCTGTTGGGCGGTCTCTGGCACGGGGCAAACTGGACATTCGTGATTTGGGGAGCGATTCACGGCGCGGGGCAAAGTCTCGAGCGTCTCTTACGCACGCGGACCGGATCGCGTCAAGAGCCGGTGGCACATCCGCGTCTTGTGTATCTCTGGCTCAAGCGCATCTTCATTTTCCATTTAGTCTGCGTGGCATGGGTCTTCTTTCGAGCGCAGAGTTTGCATGATGCGATTCACTTTCTCGGCGGCTTACGCGTACCTGAATGGAGACCTGAGTTTTTCACCGCATACAAGTTTCTTGCGGTATTTTCGTTGCCGCTTTTCTTGATGGATCTGATCTTGGAATCGCGCGATGAAGAGTTTCTTTTTCAGAAGTGGCGTCTCCCCAGTCAATGGGCTTATGCTGCCGCTATGGTCCTGATCGTGGCGCTATTTTCCGCGAATGAAGCGAATGCCTTTATCTACTTCCAGTTTTGAAAGTACACCCGTGGCCTCGCCGGCCCGGATAAAGGGCATCGCGGTTGTCCTGCTGATGATCGCCGTCCCGCTTCTGAGCTTTGAAATCGCGACGCGAGTAGTGATCGAGCACAAGAGCAAGGTTCAACGAGAAGTGAATCGCGAGTACGCGGAGGCAATTGAAATTCGGAAGGGCTCGCAATCACAACCGCGGCAGCTGCTCATCGTCGGAAACTCGCTAGTCGGGCATGGCATTGACCTCGACGAACTGCGCAGGAATCTGTCACCAGAATGGCAGGCGCATGAGTTCTGGATTTATAACACCAGCTATGACGATTGGTATTTCGGATTGCGGCGGCTATTTGCGGCTGGAAGTCGTCCGGAAGTGGTTGCTGTTGTTTTTGCGGCCATGCATTGGAACGAGAACGGCATCCGCGGCGACTACTCCTCGCAGTATCTGTTCCAGACCAGCGATATCCCGTTGGTGCGCTCTCAGCTCGGCCTCGACAAGACTATGTCAAGCTCGCTTTACCTGGCGCGATTCAGTAAGGCCTATGCGATTCGAAGCGACATACGGAAAGTTTTGCTGAATCAACTGCTGCCGGATCTGCCTCGGATGTATGACCTCTTTAAACCCGGGCCTCCACGTCACATCTCCGATGAGCAGATTCTCGAAGTCGCAACGCGCCGCATTGGCATGTATAATATGCTGGCTAACCAGTATGGAGCATCTCTGCTCCTGATTGTTCCACCCATTCCGCCAGCATTTGAAGAGCATCACGCTGCACTTCGCGAGGCGGCGGCAAGGAACGGAGTGCCGATAGCCATTCCCATGGAAGGCAGCGGCGTGCCGCCAGGTGACTTCGCCGACGACATTCACTTGAGCCCCGAAGGAGCTACCTTGTTCACGGCGGCTCTGTCCAAAGTGCTTATCGGAGACATGGACGGCGCTACCGCGGGCGACAGTCGAAAGCCTAAAGGGCACAGCGTGAGCCGGGATCTTTCAACCCCGGCTCCCGCCGTCAATTAGCGAAAATCAACCACGGAGTAAATTCCCGATGGGGGAGTTACGCTCGCGGTCGATGGATTGCAGAATTGCAATCGAAGCGTATTGTTACCGCTGACCCTGCCGTCAACCGTCATGTTTCCCAAATCGGCGGGCGGAATAACCTGCCCGAGGTAGTCACCCACCTGCATGCCGGTCACCGAGGCATTCACGTACAAACATGTCCCGACCGAAACCGCGACCGGTGTGATGGTGGACGTCTGAAAGTAGTTGATGCTCTTCACCGTAGAGCCGGTCCCAAGCGTCAAGGATGCCCCACTTGCGCCCGCAAGGTTTCCGGTGTTATTCATCGTCCATTTCGTATTAGCTCCACCCACGTTAAATTGCAGCGCCGTCGCGTCGGATTGAAGGGTCGGCACACCGATCGACGGATTGCTAAATTCCACCGTAGTGCCGGTTGATTGTATCCGAACCATGCCAAGATCGCCGTTCACATCCACCTTGCCACCGCAGTACGAGCTGGTCGCTGTTTTCCCCATTAGCAGGCAACCGGTGCTGTTGTATGAGGGAGCGGCGCCGGAGCCGTTCAGGCCGGTGTCGGTAAAGGACGTTGTCAATACCGGCTGAGAGTTAATCCTCCCGGTATTCGGCCCGCCAGAAAACCGGTAGACGTCGTAATAGCCAGTAAAGCCGCCCGGCGCGCTCCAGGTGACTGTGTTGAAGTTGCTAGCAGACAGGCCGTCGGTCGTATCGATGCCGACCGTAGTCGTACCGGCAAGTGAAGCAGCGGTATGGGAAGTATCCCATTGGTTGGCAACAATGACATACGAGTAAGTACCGGTGGCCGTTCCAGTAACTACAGTTGGAGTTACCGTCGGAGCCGAGACCGTGCTGATACTCAGCAGCTGCAGAGAGTTATTGAGAACCATGCCGGAGGCCGGAGCGGACGTGGAACTCAAATTCAACGTGAATTTGGCCCACGGCCCATTATTACCGGCTACCTGCGCCTCGGTGGAGCCAAATACTTTCAAAACTTGGATAGGTGACGATACGTTGTTCCAGATCTTATAATTCATTCCCGGCGTGTTGGTATCAGCGGAGAACATCCAGGCGTGATTGGGCTGCCCGCTCGGATTCACCGGGTCGCCAATTACTAATCCGTTAGAGTAAGTCAGCATGGGTCCGAAGATGTTAACCCCGCCGACACCGAACGTCTTATCCCATGACCAGCCATATTGGTTATAAGGAACAGGCACCGATGTGCCCGTCAAGAACACGTTCGTTCTTCCGTCCACATAACCCAAATTCGGCAGTGTCCCTGAGGCGTAAGCGGCTCGTGTGGCTACGCCGGCGCCTAAGCCACTGAGGTTCACGGTGGAATTGTTCGTTGCGCTGATCAGGTTGTAATTGCCACCATCTGTCTGTCCCTTGAGATCAAGAGATCCGCTGCCGTGGATCTCGATGTTGCCGGCTATGACGGAAGGAGGATCCGTTCCCAAAGAGTTGTTACCCGTGAAGATCAAGCCGCGATTCCAGGTGCTTTTATTCGGGCTGGCCCAGGCGAAGAAGGTGTCGGGCTCAATGCCGTTAACGATCTCGCCGCAGGTCATTTCCACATCGGGATTGCACGTTACCGTATACCCGGCCTGATCGTAGCGATAAATCGTCGAGTTGAAGTGGTTGTCGACCAGGTGAAGCGCGGCTCCCTGGGAGATATAAATCTGTTCGTAGATGGTTCCCGCCGGCCAGGCAAGGGCGGTTGTTCCGGCTTGGCCTCGTGCGCCATTGTGATGCCAGCCCGAGCCCGTCTGATCTCGTACGATCCCATTGTTCGCGACATACTCGAAGCTGCCCTGAAGAATGCCGTTGCCGAGAACCGACGGATTTGTTGAGCCATAAACGTAATCTGGCGGCCGAAGCAATATGGTCGTACCGGGAACGCCACCTTCTGTCAGCAAGGCCAAATCTGTCTGAGAACCGACAACGGCATTGAACCACGAGCCGTCCGTGATGTCGAACACTGTGCTGGCCGCCGTCATCGCAGCGGCAGTAGTCGTCTTCTCATGTGGACCGCCATGCACTAGCGAAGGAGAAATGTATCCGGGCGCGTACCCGTTTTCAAAATAAACATGTGAAATCTCGGTGTCTCCATTGGCTTCAGTGACTTGAATTCCGCCTAAACAGCGCGTCGGTTTGATCGATCCCTGGCCGATATGGAAGTTGGTGACCCCGTCCAGCACCACAGCCATGTGCTGATCCTGTACAAGATTGCCGCTGGTGGGATAAACGCCGTTTACCGCGTTGATGTTGTAGTTGTAATAGGTTCCGTTGAACATTTCGCCATCCACGACACAGCCGGTGTCCTGGAAGTCGAAGTTTTGAAGATAGGTCTCATTGGCGGAGAAGTTTGGACTGGTCACGAACGCTCGCCGGACGTTACGCATGTTGATGTCTCTGAAGTATGTACGCTCCGACGCGTACAGAATTGCTGTTCCGGAGTGCCCGAAAAAGCTGACATCCTGTACCACCGAGTTCTGGCCGGCAACGACCAGGAGCGCCCCGGTTGTTCCCGTTCCGCTTCCCATAAAGCTCATGTCCTTCACTGCTTGAGAGACTGGGAAGCCGTTTGGCACGTTGAGCACCGTCGGTTCCTGCAGAATGAGCAGATCGGCAGTTGGATGGATCTGCCGGAGAATGGACGCCAGTCGACCATCACCTCTGAAGAGCAGCGCCGAACTGGAGCGAAGAGTACCGTTGATTAAGTAAATGCCGCCCGGAAAGTAAACGGTGGCCGCCGGCAGAGTGTTTGCATAGGCCAGAAGATTCTGAGCCGCGGCGGTATCGTCTGTGCCGAAGAAGACGCGGGAGTACCCGATCTTGTTGATGGTAGGCGTTGCCAGGGTCGCTGCGCACGAATTCGTTGACACGATAGTCGTGTAAATGTCCGCGGCGACGCCGATGCCCGACCCTCCTCCCTGCAGTTTCACCTGTTTTCCTACATCCGAACCGCTGAAGCAGTGCGAATGTGATGTCAGCTGGGTTGAGCCGGCGTTGATATAGCCGTCGCCGATCGTAAGTCCATCGCCTCTCAATCCGAACGCCTTGGCGTTCAGAACCGTTGAAGCATAGGACATGTAGTTTACGACCTGGGTCGATCCGCAGTTCCAGGTGGTGTCGGCGCCGGCATAATTCGCCGGAACCATCACCATTCCGCTCGGGCCGGCCGCGCTACAGGCCGCCTGAACACTTCCATAATCGGAAGCGCTGACAAAATCCCGGAGTGTCGGGCTCGGATAGGCTCCGGTTAAGGCGCCGCTAGCCGGGCCAGTCGGCGGGGTCTGCCCGCATGCTATAGCTGCGGCAATGTTCACCAGAAAAATTAGTTTTCTCATACATCCTTCAATGAGGGATTTCCAATCGATAGCGGCGTCGTCTGGTCCATGGTCGAGCCGCAGCGGCATTGCCGCACCTTGGGAATCTCTCGAAAAAGGTCCTATAGACGCCGAAAAGCCGGCGTAGCGCTTATCGCGCCCCCGGCACATGCGCCACTAATTTAGTGGCACTCTATCTGTGTCGAGTCTGAATTATCGTCGATTCAGCCGCGTCAACTGGAAACAGCTAAGACGTTAATTCCTGAGGGGAATATATTCGGGGAATAACTTGTGAATGGAGTTCTGAAGGATTTACTGGCCGGCCGTTTGCACCCTGAGCGGTTCGGCAGGCTCGTCGTCTAGCAACGAGTCATTGAATTCGTCGAACGCGACGACAAACTCCTGAGCAATGGCCCAGGCAAGAGCTTCCATTGCCTGCGCGCCAGGCTGATTCGCAAAAGATTGGCCTAAGACGCTTTGATCCGAACGGGTTTGAACGGAGTCGCCATCGATTGGCCGAGGCTGTTCCGGAAAACGACCCGCAGCGGGAAGGACTAATGTTTCATCTTCCATCAGACTCCAATTCTACCTTCTTGCGTTCGTCGCAAGAATTAGACTAGCAGACGAAAAGGAGCCTGAGCCAGATCAGTTCGAGCCTATACGATGGGCTGACGACCAGGGGTGACCGCATGCAATTGGATGGAGCTGTGCCTTAACGCCGCAGATTCTTCCGCCCGCGCGAAGTAGACCCAGATTTCGAAGGAATCCTCGCCGCACTTAAAGGGCATTACGATCCACTCGCTACTGCCCAGGCTCTTTGATCCAAAGCACTTCCCAAAGATCGTGGTGGGAATGCTTAGATACAGCTGCCCGACGGTCGCCTCTGCCACCGTTTTGAAACTACCGATCACCATGTTGGCGATCTCACCGATAGCGTCCAGCACCTCTCCGTCCACATGAGTGGTCTCCGTCATCAGAAATGACGAACAAAGGCGGCAGGCGAAATTGGCTGAGCAGGAGAGCAGGCCGCTTCCCACCCACTTTCCGGCCAAGCTCACAAACGACATGACGCCGTCAGTGCTGCGCTGGCCTGTTGCATCTTGAATATAAGGGCACGCCTCGACTTCCATGCCCAACATCGAGGAAAAAACCTCGGAAACTGACGCCTGAACGGCGCTGACAATGTCTTGGGTCTGCATAGCTCAATTACCTTCTAAAGTTAAATAATGCCGGCGAGCTTTTCTTTGATCTGCTCCGCGGTGAACGGCTTTCGCACGTAGCCGTTGGCGCCGAGTTCAACAGCCTCCAGGACTTTTGCCTGACTGCCTTCCGTCGTCACCATCACGACAGGCACATCTTTCCATTCCGGATTCTTCTTGATGGCGCTCAAAAACTGCAAGCCATCCATATTCGGCATGTTGATATCCGAGAAAATCAACTGTACCGGGTTTTCCTTAAGCCTCTCGAGGCCTTCCAGGCCGTCACTGGCCTCGTACACGTTTCCAGTCGGCACTTCGGCCTGCGCTAAAACTCGCCTTAAAATCTTGCGAATTGCTGCTGAATCATCAACGATCAAAACATCCATTTTAGTGTCACCCGCTCAAGTAACTCTTCGCCCACACCGGATGTTTGTTCCAGGCTTTTTTTTGCCGCCAGCAAGGCGGGCGCCAGGGGTAAGGGCGATGGTAAGCGTCTTAAGGCAGATCAATCGATGACATCAGCGGCGACGTTAGCTTCGATGTACCCCGAGGGCTCGTCGGTCGGAACGAAAATCTGGTTTCGGTTCTCGAGCCCGAAGCGCGCAAGATCGACCAGCAAGCGGTGTTTGTTCGGCATAACCAGGTGAATGTCTTTTATGTCAGGCCGCTGTTTTAGAACATCTTCTCCCATTGCAAACAATGTGTGCTGCACGGAGAGACTCTCGTGAGAGGCGAATGCGGACAGGAGCAGCCTGCGAACGTGGGAGTGGCTGGCATTGAAATCGTCCGGAGCAGTGCGATAACACCAGTCCGCTTCAATTACAGTTCCAAGGAGCCGGTCCGCCGTCTCAGGAAGCGTGGTGTATTCGTCTTTAAGGAAGCCGGAGAAGCCGGATTGAGCAGTCTTTAGCACCTCGAGGTTCAGCAGACCGGAACGGGAAAGTGAATCGTCCCGGGTCGCCGTCAAATTCACAAAACGCCGTTCGCCCCCGGTTTGAAAAAAAGCGGACGGATGATCGTCAATCCTCTCCCACGGCGTTTGCTCAATTTCCACCGTCACTTCCTGCAACTGGCTGAGGCGGCTCAGGTGATGCTCTGCCAGGTCTTCGGCGAACCCTTCAATGCTTGTGATCGGCCGCTGGCGCGCCACGACATATGCGGTGTTTTTCATCGTGTCCGTAGGGAGGACGCCCGAGTTGTCTCCCTCGGTGTAGCTCTGGCCGAAATCGCCTTCGAAGAAAATGTTCACAGAAAGCTCTACGACACTCCGCCGTCCACCCTCCCGAGTCACCTGGGTAAGGCGAACTCCTGTCTTGCCATAAGTGTTGAATGTAAGCCTGGCCATGTTTAGCTTCCACGATAAGTCGAGTAACCGAACGGGCTGATCAGCAGAGGGATATGGTAACGCGCGGAGACATCCACAATCCGGAACGAGACAGTCACTTCCGGGAAGAAGCAACTCGGGAAATAGGCTCCAATTTCGAATCGAAGCCAATAATCTCCCGCCTCCAGCGCTACGCCGGGCGCCCACAGAGCAGAACATCGGCCATCCTGATCCGTTAGCTGGGCTACAATCTCTCCGGCAGGCCGCAAAAGTCGGACTCGGACGCCTGCGGCCGGTCTTCCAGTCGAAAGATCGAGGATGTGAGTCGAGATCCCGCTCATTCGGCCACCAGTTTCCGCAATCGAAGATGGGTGATCTTCAGTTGTTCAGCCGCAGCCAGCATCAGCTCGGTCTGAAAGTCATTTTGGAGACGTGTTTGGAGAATCTGAAGCATTTCTTCCGCTGACTTGCCGGATGCGCAAACGATGAAGATCCACCCGAACTTACGCTCATACTCCTCGTTTAAACGGCTGATCGACTCGGTCGTTTCTTCGCTGGCCGAAGACATTCCGGATTGCTCCTTGGCGGACCATTTTGCGGACCCGTTCTTCTCGCCGATTTTGGGATGGCCGGCAAAGGCGGCGAGCCAATCCCTTGTATCAATAGCGTTCCAGATTTGTGCGGCCGTCCGCTCCAACTCTGCGCTGTCGCGGTAAGGGCGTCTCAGCACCATTTCATCCGCCCAGACATGGGAAGCACAGCAGTCGAGAAGGGCTGTGAGCAGATTCGCCGCCTCGGCTGTATTCATTTGATCGAGCGTCATCGCAAGCTCCGGAGAAAATCGGCCAGGAGGTTGACGCTCACTTGCCCGCGATACCCGTCGCTGGAGCGCATGTCGGTAATCGGGGATATCTCAGCACGGAGCGCGACTTGTGCCTCCTCGATAAGCGCCAGGTTTAGCTCGCGCCCTGTCAGCAGCGCTTCGGTCTTCTCACAGCGCAGAGGCGTGGGCGCGACGCTGCCGAGCGCCAGTCGTATCTCCTTCAGAACTCCATCGTGCGAACGCGCATACGCCGAAATGCAAACTTTGGAGATCGCCTGAGCCTTCCGCGGACCCACTTTTCGCGTGTAATGAACGGCGTCCGCTGATTTGCGCGGCAGCTCGATGGCCGTAATGAGCTCGTCTGAAGCGAGGTCGCATCGCTTATAACCCAAATGAAATAACCTGTAAGGTAAACGTCGCACGCCTCTTACCGATGAGAGGTGCAGTTCTGCGTCATAAGCAAGCAGGACAGGAGCAGAATCCGCAGCCGGCGATGCATTCGCAATGTTTCCTCCCAGAGTGCCGCGGTTCTGGTTGGCCAGGCCGCCGGTCCAACTCGCCGCACTGCAGAGCATCGGAAATTCAGATTGCAGCAATCCATGATTTCTGATTTGCGTGTAAGTAACGGCTGCTCCCAGAACCACAGCATCAGGCAACATGTCGATGCGCCTGAGTTCCGGGAGTTGACGAATGCTGATCAACTTCCGAAATGGCAATTTGCCCGCGTTAAACAGAACCATCAAATCGGTCCCGCCCGAGATCGGCCGCCATCCTTCACCCGACGAGAGCAGGCTAAGCGCGTCTGCAAATGTCGAGGGAGTCACCAGATCGTAATCGGGAAAAAAAGATCTCATGCGTGGGATCTCATGTACTGCTTTGCGCAGCTTTCCGCACGGCTTCGAAGATGCGTGTATAACCTGTGCATCGACAAAGATTGCCGGAGAGACCCTCGCGAATGTGCGCTTCCGTCGGCTGCGGATGACGGACTAACACTTGAATAGAAGCAAGAATCATTCCGGGCGTACAGATGCCGCATTGCGCAGCTCCGGCTTCGACAAACGCCTGTTGGACGGAGTGCAACAGACCATCTTTGGCTAAATTCTCGATGGTGCAGATGCGGGCTCCCTGGACTTGCGCTATTGGAATGAGGCAGCTATTCACCAGCTCATCATTCAGGTAGACGGAACAAGCGCCACACTCGCCTTCCCCGCATCCTTCCTTGGTTCCGGTAAGGTGCAAGTCTTCCCGGAGAACATCTAACAGCCTCCGCATCGGATGCGCCTCGACCGTATGAGGTCGGCCGTTGACCATCAACGAAATAAGCCTTGCCGGCATCAAGCGACCGCGACGAGCCCATCGATGCGCGTAAGGCCGATGCGCTCAAGAATCTCCTCCGGCGTCAACGGCACGTGAGTGAATGACGTCTGTAGCGCGTCTTCAATGGCGTTCAGCACAGCGGGCGCCGGCCCATCCATCGGCAATTCCCCAATCCCTTTCGCCCCCATTGCCCCGTGCTCATAAGGAAGCTCTTCGAAGAAGACACGGATATTGGGAATGTCTACAGACGTGGGCATTATGTAATTAGTCATCTGATTGTTGACCATAGCCCCATCGTTCCAGACCACCTTTTCATACAACGCGAAACCGATGCCCTGCGCGACGCCGCCTTCGATTTGTCCAGTGGCCAGAGTCGGATGCAGAACACGGCCGACTTCCTGAAGGGCCACGAAATCATCCACGCATGTTTCCCCCGTGAGTGTGTCTACCGAGACCGACGCGACATAAGTAGCCCACGAAAAGGCTCCATAGGCTTCTCCACGATATTTCGCATCGTCCCAGTGAATGCCCGGGGGCTCTTCGTACCTTGCACTGGCGCGCAGCTCTCCAAATTGCCTGAGATACGAGCGGCAAGCCTCCGCGAAACACTCGGGCGAATAGTTGCTCGGTAACAGTTCCGCCTCGATAAGCTTTTCTTTCAGTCGCAGACAGGCGCTTTGCACGATTGTGCCGACCACCATCGCGGTGCGGGAGGCGACGGTTGGTCCGCTATTTGGAACCATGGACGTATCCGGGCGCCGGATCTCGATCGCGTCGTAAGAAATCGACAGAGTTTCTGCCGCGATCTGGGCCAGGATAGTGTTCGTGCCTTGTCCCATCTCAGTCATAGAGCTGAGCACCGCGATTCGGCCATCCGGTTCGGCCATCACCTCGACCACCGATTGCAGAAAGCGTTCGCCTGAGCCGGTGAATCCCGCGCCGTGAAAGAAGGTTGAGAAACCGATGCCGCGCTTCACCACGCTTCGATGACTGGCACTGTGAAACTCCGCCCGTTTTCTATCCCAGTCGGCAAGCCGCAGCGCACGATCCTGCAGGCCCGGAAGATCAATGGCGTCCTTGATGACTTGTCCAGTGGCTGTGGTGTCGCCCGGGCGGAGCAGATTGCGGCGTCGAAACTCCTCGGGAGACAGCCCCACGGTTCGCGCCACTTTGTTCATGTGCCGTTCCAACGCAAACAGGCTTTGCGGAGCTCCAAAGCCGCGAAATGCTCCATGCGGAGGAGCGTTGGTCGCGACAGCCGTACTGCGTACGCGCACATTGTCGCAGCGATAAGGACCGGCCGCGTGGATGGTCCCGCGAGAAAGAACAACGCCGGAGAGGGTGGCGTAAGCTCCGCCATCTATTTGAAAGTCAATCTCCATCGCGAGCAAACGACCGTCTTTTGACACGGCGGTGCGGTGGCGCGTTCGCGATGGGTGGCGCTTTGTAGTGGCGGCCATGTCCTCCTCGCGATCATAGACCAACTTCACCGGGCGGCCCGCCTTCCACGCCAGCAGGGCGGCATGTCCCGCGATCATCGACGGATACTCTTCTTTCCCTCCAAACGCCCCGCCGGTCTCCAGCTGGATCACCCGGATCTTCTCCGCAGGCAAATTAAATAAAGCCATCAGCGCCTTCTGAATGTAGAAGGGGCACTGCATCGAACCCTGCACAGTAACGCCCTGCTGCGAATCAGTCGTCGCCACCATCCCGTTAGGCTCGATGTAGAGCTGCTCCTGCGCGCCTGTCGAGTATTCCTCTTCCACGATGAAATCAGCGGAGGACCAGACACTATCCACGTCACCCTTATCAATAAGGTAGGTCTTGAAAACGTTGTTTTCACCCCAGATCACAGTTCTGCCCGCAAGACTGTCATCCATCGAAAACACCGGCGGCAGCAGGTCGTACTCGATTTTCACGAGCGAGCGAGCCTTGTGCAGCAAGTTCTTGTCGGCGTGCGCCAATAACAACACCGGCTCGTGGCGGTGATTCACTACTCCGTCCGCGAGAAACGGCTGATCGTCGACGATCAGAGAAACAACGTTCTTCCCTGGAATGTCTTTGGCGGTGACCACCACGAATTCGTCCCACGGGACGCCGTCCAGAAATCGCACGTCTCGAATGAGGCCACGCGGAACCGAACTGCGAACCGTGATGCCGTGCAACATCCCCGGCAGAGCGATGTCGTCCACATACTCCGCAGCCCCGGTGACTTTACTCGCAGCCTCCTTGCGGGGAACCGCCGTCCCGACAACCCGGTGTTCCATTTGTTTACTTTACACGCCCGCTTCGCAGAAGCTATGTCCATCGAAGACGGTTCGACCGCGCACAATTGTCCTGGTCACTTTACCGTTCACTTTGTGGCCAAGGTACGGCGAGACTGGATGGCGGAAGTACAGATCGTTCGCGTCGATCTTCCATCCCTGCCGCGAATCGAAGACAGCAAAATCGGCATCGAAACCAGCCGCGATCCGTCCTTTCCGATCGTTGAGCCCGGCCAGCGAAACCGGACCCTCCGACATCCATCGCACGACATCGCTAATGGTAAAGCCGCGTCGCGATGCTTCGGTCCAGATAAGCGGGAGTGCAACCGAGAGTGACGCGATGCCGCCCCACGCTTTGGGGAAATCACCCGAATCGCGGAGCTTCATTTCCGGAGGACACGGCGAATGATCGGTTGCGATCATGTCGATGAGGCCAATTCCCAGACCGGCCCAGAGCATGCGCCGGTTCCAGT
>CBAAAA010000045.1:0-16077 GCA_964658695.1 uncultured Solirubrobacteraceae bacterium
GTTTGCACTGATGGCGGACCGCTATACCTGGCTAAGTGGTATACGCGGCCCGCTTCTCAGAAAGTGGAGACTCCTCGTAATGCCGCAGCAGATCATCCGGGCCATCATAGAGAGCGATACAGCCCGCCTCTCGTAAGGTCTCCTCCGGGAAGCCTCCGCAGAGTACCCCAACTGTCTCGATCCCTGCTTTCTTAGCGGCCTCGGCGTCGTGAGGACTATCTCCCACTACGATCACATCGTGGCTCTTAATATCTGGACCAAGCCTTTCGAGAGCCGCCTCGAAAATGTCCGGATGCGGCTTGGATTTTTCGACATCGGCCGAAGAGGTCTCGACATGAACCAGATCCTCAATGTTCGCAATCTGTTCATAGTGCTTCAACTCGTCCCCTCGCGCTGAAGATGCCAAGGCCACCTTCTGCCCATGATCCAGAACCGTCTGGAACAGCTGCCTGACGCCCGGAAACGGTTTCACACGCGGCAAATAATTCTCTTTGAACAACTTCGCCCGGTACTCCTCCAGATCCTTGCCGATCTTTTCAATCTGCTCTTTGCTCAGGAACACCGGGAGCAATTGGTCGCCTCCTTTCCCGATCTCCTGCCGGACCCTTTCAAAGGTAACGTCGAATCCAAAATGAAGAAACGCTTTCTCCCAGGCTTCCGCGTGCAGGTCCACGGAATCGAGAATCGTCCCATCGATATCGAAAATCACAGCTTTAGGCATATAAGAAGATTAGGCGAGCATTTTAATGCTCGTTGTCTGACGAACTCATCGAAGTAGTGTTTCGACGTTTCCAAGCGTCATACAACGCGCATGGCTTCTTCCAGCCCGACTCTTCCACTCACCGCCCCTGATGAAATCCGGTCAGCCCGGCTTGCCGGACTGCGCTATCGAATCCCCAAAGGTCCGGGTATCCGGCGGCGGCTGCAGGGTGGGAGCTCTGTGTACCTGGATCCGGACGACAAACCAGTTACAGACGACGAGACTCTGACGCGCATTAAGAGCCTGGTAATCCCGCCAGCCTGGAACTCGGTTTGGATCAGTCCGGATCCGAACGGTCACATCCAGGCTGTCGGGTGGGATGCCAAGGGGAGAAAGCAGTATCGCTACCACTCCGAATACCGGAAAGTGCGCGACCTTGTCAAGTTCGACCGGATGCGTGCATTCGGCAGGGCGCTTCCGCGAATCCGGCGCGCTATGGAGCGGGATCTGAACCGCAAAGGCATGCCGAAACGCAAGCTCCTGGCCGCCTTGGTCAAGCTGCTCGAGACGACGTATATTCGAATCGGCAACGAGGAGTACGCCGAAGAGAACGGCTCGTTCGGACTGACCACACTACGCAACAAACATGTGGAGGTGCTCGGCGATCGGCTGAAGTTCAAGTTCCGCGGCAAAAGCGGACAAAACCACGAAATCAGCGTCCGGGACGCGCGGCTGGCCCGGATCATCCGACGCTGCAAAGACATCCCCGGCAGCAGTCTCTTCGAGTACATCGACGATGACGGCCAGCCTCAGGGTATCGACTCGGGCGAGGTCAACGAGTACCTCAAAGAGATCAGCGGCGGCGATTTCACCGCCAAAGACTTCAGGACCTGGGGCGGCACTTGTCTCGCCGCAAGTCTGATGCTCCAGCAATGTGCGATTCAGGAACACGATGGCGCGACTAAGGCAGCGATGGTGGAAGTGGTGAAGCAAGTCGCTTCAAAACTCGGAAACAAGCCGGCGACCTGTCGGAAGTACTACATTCATCCAACGATCATGGACTGCTACGCCGCCGGCAAGTTGCGGGAGTTTGCAGAAAGCTATAACGAAGGTCAGAACATGCTCTTCTACGAGCGCGTCGTTCTCGGTCTGCTCACTCCGTTGAAACGGGCGCGCGCGAAGGCTGCTTAGGCCGCGGCGCTTTGAGCCTTCACTGCTTCAATATCGAATTCCAGTTTCACATCTTCTCCCAGGACCAAACCGCCGGTCTCCAAGGCCGCGTTATACACCAGGCCGAAATCCTTGCGGCTGACTTTTCCTTTGGCTGAGGCGCCGATCCTGGTATTTCCCCACGGATCTTTCCCTTCTTCAGATACCTCGTCGATCGTGAGAACGGTCTCTTGCGTGACGCCATGCAGTGTCAGGTCGCCCGTCGCCTTGAACTCGTTCTCACCCGTTTTTTCAACTTTCTTGCTGACGAACTTAATGGTCGGGTACTTCTCCAGATCGAAAAAGTCAGCGGTCTTCAAGTGCGCATCCCGAGTTGCATCGTTCGTGTTAATGGTGTTCACATCGATCTCGGCGTCGATCCTGGAATTGGCGGGATTTGCCGCGTCGTGAACGATGGTCCCTTTCACACCGTTGAACGTTCCGCGGACATTGCTCACCATCAGGTGGCGAATGCTGAACTGGATTGATGAATGAACGGGGTCAATTGTGTACGTCTCTGCCATAGTGCTCTCCTTCTGAATCGTTCTTGTCTTAAATCATGTGCCCGATTCTTCACGAACCAACTGCAGGAGGCGGATGAGCTCACGAAGTTCGGTTTTGTTGAGGGTGGAATATTGCCGGCAATGGTGCGCACTCATTACGGGATCGATCTCCCGTAAGACGCGCATCCCTTCCGGAGTGATGGTGGTTACGACGACCCGGCGATCCTGCTCTCCCCGCTCCCGGCGGATGAGGCCCCGATGTTCCAGACGATCCAGAAGTCTGGTGATGTCGGGATCGTGACTGATCATCCTTTCCGCTATTTGACCGCAAGCCAATCCCACCGGTGCGGATCCTCTAAGAATTCTCAGCACGTTGTACTGCGGACCGGTCAGGTCATAGGCTTTCATCAGCGGCGCCGTTCGCTGCTGAAGCAGTTCGCTGGTGCGAAAAATGCTGAGCGACGCCTCTTCTTCGGGCAACGCGAATGGTTTCGTCATCCGAAGTTCATCCCGCAAGGCCGTCATGAATCGAAGATACTCGTTATCACGACTATTGTCAAGGAGAATTACTAGTCCGCCCCGAGCACCGCCTCAGGCTTCCCCGATCAGGCCCACCGCCCAGGTTGCTAACTCAACGTCTTCTGCTTGAGGCAGTCCGCTGACGGCAATAGCCCCAGCGACGGAACCCTTCCACCAGACTGGAACACCTCCACCCCATCCGGTGAATTGAGCATCGCCAAAGTAGCCGATGTCGAAGCCTTTCTCAACGTTCCGGGCGGCCTCACCGATACTCTTGCTCGGTTTCCTCTCCCGGGCTGCGCTGTAGGCCTTGTTGATAGCGATCTTGATAGAGGAAAGCGGCGCACCGTCCATACGCGCTAAAGCGAGCAATTCGCCGTGCTCGTCACATACAGCGATGACTCCCGCCTTGCCGCGCTTCTCGATCTCAGCCAGCAGGGCGTTAACCGCTCGCTGCGCGTCCGCATACCCCAGTGTTCGATGTTCAATCACACCTAACATTTTTGCGCGACACCCGATTATCTTTTGCTTGACACTGGCGCAAATAGATGCTATTTTTCCAGCATGGTGCTAGTCCCGCAGCACAAGCTTAGCCGGCGAGAGCGGCAGATCATGGACGTGCTTTATCGCCGCGGGCGCGCTACGGCGGCCGAGATTCTTGAGGACATTCCGGACCCGCCCGGTTACTCCGCGGTCCGCGCCATGTTAAGAGTGCTCGAAGAAAAAAAGCACATCCGTCACGAAGAGAAGGACCTGCGGTATGTGTATCTACCCGTCGTCCCGCGAGAGAAGGCGCGCCGTTCCGCGGTCACTCACCTGCTCGACACTTTTTTCGAGGGCTCCACTGAGCAGGCGGTCGCTACTCTGCTGAATATTTCCGCTCGCGACCTCAAGGAAGAAGACTTCGATCGTCTCGCAGCCTTGATTGAAGAAGCTCGAAAGGAGGGTCGCTGATGAACTGGCCTTTCTGGTTGGAACTCATGAGCCGGTCGTCCGTGATTTTGCTCACCGGGAAGCGTTGCGCAGGCTCGACAGGTCGCAGAGCGCTGCTTTCCGCCATAAGCTACTTTCGTGGACGCTGCTTCTGCTCGCTCTGCTTCCGCTGCTCTCCATTGCGCTGCCAGGGATTCAGCTAGGCGCCTGGGTACGGTCACAACGCCGAAGCAGCGCGACTGTCAGCGTACGACAACTCTCGCTCGGCGTCTCTCAAACAAAGTCGAGCAGCGAAATAAATTGGCCCGTCCTGATCTGGCTCGCTGGCGTATTCATCACGCTGCTTCCAGTTGCGATCGGAGCGATTTCGGCCCGGAGACTGGTGCGGCAGGCGAGACCTTTTGAAACCGAATTCGGAGATCCGGGAGCGGAAGTCCTGTTCTCAAGTCACTTGTCAGCGCCGCTTACGTGTGGCCTGTGGCGTCCGCGGATATTGCTTCCGGTGGCGGCAGAACACTGGCCTCCCGAGCGCCTTCAGGCAGTTCTTCGCCACGAGTTGGCGCATCTCCGCCGCCGCGATGTCGCTTCCCAGATCACCGCTCACCTGATCGCGTCGCTCTGGTGGTTCCAACCGTTGGCATGGATGCTTCTCCGCCGTTTACGTACCGAAAGCGAACTGGCCTGCGATGCGGAAGCTGTGCAATCGGGGTTGCGCCCCTCTGCTTATGCAGCCGAGCTCGTGGCGGTGGCAAGAGACATAGGACGCGATTCCCGCCTCTCTTCTTATGCCATCAGCATGGCGGAACGGTCGGATCTGGAGCACCGTGTAAGAACGATCCTCAACCCTCGCATCCTTGCCGCTTCACGCTCCACGAAAGCTGCCTTTCTCGCGGCTCTTGCAACCACCGCGCTTGCCGCATCGGCCGTCACGCTAAGTCCCGGCCACAGTCTCAATGAACAAGCAGGTTCAATCATGAAACGCACTCTCCTCTCCGGCTTACTAACCTCAGTAGGTCTGTCCGCCGGCACTCTTACCGGCTCCATCCACGATTCAGGCGGGGCTGCCGTCGCCAACGCAGCCGTCGTGTTTACGAACCCGGATACCGGCGACAAGAAACAAACCACCACGGACTCGGAAGGAAGGTTCAAGCTCAACGGCGCCTCTGCCGGACAGTACATCCTTAAAGCGGAGAAGCCCGGCTTTGCTCCGCTACTTCGCGAGTTCGATCTCAAGGCCGAATCGAACATGGACCGGCAATTGACCATGGCGGCCGAAGGCGCTCAACCGGCCGCGGCCGACGTTGTTTCGGACTCCGGCACATCTATCAAAGCCCTTCCTATCGGCGGCAAGGTGGCGCAAAGCAACCTGGTGACGAGGGTCCAGCCTGTCTATCCCCTCGCGGCTAAAGAAGCACGGACCCAAGGCACGGTTCAGATAGAGGCGGTCATCACTAAGGACGGGATTCCCGCTGAGCTTCGCGTCGTCTCCACTCCCAGCAGCGAGCTGGCGGAATCGGCGCTCCAGTCCGTCCGTCAATGGCGCTACCGCCCGACGCTCCTGAACGGTGAACCGGTGAAAGTTTCGACCACCGTCATTGTCAACTACACACTTGCACCTTAGCTGCAGCCCTCTTGTGGGGGGAGCCCCTTGTGCATCCCCCGCCAGTTGTCATCCCGGAATCACCAGGGAGACGAAAACGTGGATGTACTTCAATAGAATCCCAGAGCCCGTTTTACACAAAGACTTGACACGCTCGCGGCCCCTCTTACCGAAGCCGCAGAATCATGTGATCTTCATCCACATATCTCGCGCCCACCTTCAAAGCTCCTGGCTCTATCCCCCAAGACTTAAATCCAAAATCACGATAAAGCCGCCGAGCCGCCTGCTGGCCAGTCCCAACAGCGATTAGCACCTGCTCCAGCGAAGCATCCTCCTTCGCCCTCTCTAACAGAGCCGAAATCAGCGCTCGTCCCACGCCCTTGTCCCGGTGTGCCGGATCCACATACACGCCATAAACCCATCCCTTATGTCTCTCCTTCAATCCCGCCTCGCGAGCGAAGGTGGCCATTCCAATAAGGACATCCCCGTCGAAAGCGCCCAGCGTGAAACTGTCCGGAGGCGTATCACGAAAACGAACGGCAATCGCCTCAACCGGAGTCGCCCGGTGCTCCTCCGCAGCTCTCCCAAATGCCAGCGGCTCCCCTTCCAGCGCTTGTAAGCGAAGCCGCCACCAGTACTCCGCATCGCCTTCACCCAGCCGTCGTATGGTCATCCGAGCCCTTCCAGCCTGATCTAGCTGAAAGGCTCATCAGCCGACGGACCGTACAATCCCGGAACCGGCAACTTCAACAACCGCAGGTAAACTCCGAGCTGCGCCCGATGGTGCACTAAGTGGTTCAAAAACATCGTTCGGTACAGCAGCATTCGCGGCCCCTTCAAAATCAACCGATCACCGAACCATAACTGCCACTCCGCCCGAAGCGCCTCATCCGACGAACCGACCAGGTGGCCCCGCGCCGCCGACGCCGTTCTCTCCAACTCCGACAACAAATGCGCCGTCGATTCAAAAATCAGATCCGGGAATTTCTCCGTCGCCATATTTAGCTCCGGTGTGCTCAAAATCTGTGTGCAGAACATCGGTAGCCGCGCTACGTGTAATGCCAGCCGCCCGATCGCCATCGACTTCTCAGCCGGCCTCCACTGCGGATCCGATTCAGGAATCCGTTCCAGCGTACGTCGAGTCCCGTCCACTTCAACATCGAAGTCAAGCAGCAGAATTTCAGCGATGCTCATTCCCCCTCACTTTCTTTCATGCGTTAGTCTACGCTCGAATAGTCAGAGCCGCTTACGACGTCGCGACGGAAACGCACGTCTCTGGGAAATACTTGGGCGATAGATACGACCACCGCGCATAGGCGGCCGCAACGTCGCTCGATTTCCATTCCCAAGGCAGCGCAGTTACGGCCACATAGTTTTCGTCCAGCCTGGTACCCAGCAATAGCAAGGCAGCGATCCTGCGAGCCATCTCAGTAACGTATCGAGCCTCGTCAACAGTCAGGCTTCGCCCGAGAGTTGTTTCTCTCGATAACTCAGCCACTTTTTGATCGCCGGATACCCGCTGATGGTGTATTCCCACACTTCAATAGGAACGTTGCGCCAACAAACAAGACCAAGGTCCAGTGATGGTCGGCTGTCGTCGTAGAGAGAAACCCCATCGTTGTCAGAAGAAACCACCAGGTCCGCTCTTTTTGCTTTACCCGATAGATGACGGAAACGCACCCCGTCCGCGCCTTTTGATGATCAGTCCGCACCACACTTCGGGAAGATTGAGTGGTTGGCCGGGATCCGCCACCTCACCGAAGAGCTTGCGTATGATAGGGAACCCGCGGATAATAATCAGCGAGGCGCCACGATTTTTGATGTTGATGACGCATCTACACGTAGCTTCAGACCCTTTCCGTTAAGAAGGTTTGAAAGCGCGGGATAGTACGAAGCTTCTCTAACCGCGCTACCCGACGAGCGGATATCGTGCAGTTCGCGAAGATACTCTTCGAGTAGATTCATTGGCTAAGTTGGTTGCTTTGTTCGGCCAGCACATCTATTTGCTTGTACATGGCGCTGAGTGCGGCACCATTTAAGTCTTTGATTGTATGCGCTCTCACGTATTGGTACCCGTTCCATTCATATCTCGCGGATTCAGCGCCCAACCCGACAACACCGGCCAGCCCCGGAAGCGGTCGTCTTCGTCACTCGTTTGACGGGCAAACCTCTTTGAGCCGGCTCCCTGCATTTCATGCCTAAAGTTTTCCCGCCCCCTGCCGATCTCTCCATTAAGGCAAGAGACACAGCAAGGAAGCCCGGTCCGCTTCCTTCTGGTCAAGGCTGCCGCCAGACCGCAACCAGACACAAAAAACCATGGCGCAAATACAGATTGAAATTGCAGAACCGGTCCGCCACCTCCGAGTCGCCGACGTCGTGTCCGCGCTCTCCCAAGCCCTGGATCTCGGTTCCGGCTCTACCCATTGGCACTCCGTCCGAACCTGTGTCCTCGGCATGCGCATCGCGGACCGCGCCGGATTGTCCGAACAAGTCCGCAATGACCTCTACTATGCACTGCTCTTAAAGGATGCCGGCTGCAGCAGCAACGCCTCCGAGATCTATCACGCCCTCGGCTCCGACGAAATCAGCGCGAAAGGCGACGTCAAACGGATCGACTGGACCCGCACCAGTCGCGAAACCCTTCGCTACGCACTCGACCACGTCGCTCCCGGCAAGCCCTTCTGGCAGCGTCTGAAAGCAATTGCTGCCCTCGCCGCTCAGCAGAAAGAACATACTCGCAAAGTGACAGCCGTTCGTTGCGAACGCGGAGCCTCGATGGCCCGTCTCATGGGACTCGGTGAGGGCGTTGCCAACGGGATCGCCGGCTTGGACGAGCATTGGGACGGCAGCGGAAACCCGCAAGGCGCCTGCAAAGAAGCCATCCCACTTACCTCCCGCGTCATGCTGCTCGCCCAAACGCTGGACGCCATCTTAACCGAATGTGGCGCGGAGACCGCCTGGAAAGTAGCCAAAGAACGAAGCGGCCGCTGGTTCGATCCCGAACTCGTCAAAATTACTCGCGCCTTGCACGCTGACGGCTCTCTCTGGCACGGCCTGAATCAGGGCGTCGACCAGGAACTCGCGCTCGAAGCCGAGCCCCAACAACGAACCCTGGAAACAGGCGATCGAACTTTTGACAACATCTGCCAGGCCTTCGCGCAAATCGTCGACGCCAAGTCCCCCTTCACCTTCAACCATTCCAACGGCGTCGCCAATGCTGCCATCACCATCGCCCAGCGCCTCAATCTCCCACCGGAGCGCATCCTGTTCGTCCGTCACGCCGCACTCCTTCACGATCTCGGCAAAATGGCCGTGTCCAATTCCATCCTTGAAAAACCTGGCAAGCTGGACGACGCCGAATGGGTTGCAATGCGCTCCCATCCCGAATACACGCGCCGTATCCTGCTCTCCATCCGGGGCTTTGAGGAACTCAGTGAAGTCGCCGCTTCCCACCACGAAAAATTGAACGGCAAAGGCTACTATCGCGGCCTCACCGCCGACCAAATGTCCGTCGAAGCCCGCATTCTGGTTGTGGCCGACATCTTCGATGCCCTTACCGCCAATCGCCCCTATCGCGAAGGCATGCCGCTCCACAAGGTCTACGCCATACTGCGTAGCGATATCCCCCATGCCTTAGACGCCGACTGTGTCGAAGCTCTCGAACAATCCGGAATCGGCTGCGATCAAACTTACCGAAACCTCGATTCGATTCAGAATGATCTGATTCACCTGGGTGCCTCGATCGAAGCTGCCGATAAGTCTAAGCATGAATGGAAAACCCAGGAAATCAGCTATGAGCCGCTTTCTTCTCGTTAGCGCACTGCTTATGGGCTGTGCCTCAGCTTCATGGGCCGTCGATCTTTACGGGGCCACTCCTACCGCTCAGTCCATCGCGCTCAGCGGCATCTACTTTGGGTCGCTTGGACCCACTGATTCACTGGCGGCCAATCCCGCCGGACTCACATTCACCGATCGCCCCACCCTCGAGCTCACCGGAATGAGTATCTTCTCCGGCGGCAGCTACAGAAACTCAACATCCTTCGACGGAACTCTCGATACCGGCGCAGGCGCATCCGGCTCCTTCGGCTTCGCCACCGCCGTACCCGGCACCAAACTGCACCTCGGCGTCGGCGTCTTCCCGACCGCGCTGCTGTCCGGCAAATGGCAATACATGGACCCCAAAGGCGCCGCCGGCGTCAGTTACGGACTACAGGACAATAAGTCGGCCTTTCTCGCCATCCAGTCTTCTTTTGGAGCCGGCTACCAGCTCACTCGCTATCTCTCACTGGGAGCAAGCTTTGGCATCGTCCACAACATCAACACGCTCGAAACGCCTTACATCTTCCAGACCAACGAATCCCTTGCCGGATTGAAGGCTCTTCTCAATCTGCATACCAGCGGCAACGGCTACAACGGCAGCTTCGGCATCATTCTCGACCCGGCCCGTCGCGTCCACATCGGCGCATCCTATAAGACAAGAACCGCAATCCGTTCCACCGGCTCGGCCGACGGCACCGTAAACGCGCTATTCAATGCGCTCGGCGTCACCCAGGATCCCGCCTATCGCTACCGCGCCCAAGTTAACAACGTCTTTCCGCAGAGTGCCTCCATTGCGCTCGATTACCAGGCTTACCGGTCGCTTCACCTGTACGGCCAGACTGACTGGCTGAACTGGCACGACGCCTTCACTAACCTGCCCGTCCATCTCACGGACGGCGACAACGCGGTGCTCAACAGTCTGCTCAAATCAACCACTCTCAACGATTCCGTCCCGCTCCATTGGCGCAATCAACTGGCTCTTCGCGCCGGCCTTAGCCTTCCCGTTACCGAGTCAGTCACCTGGCAGGGTGGCTATGCGCACACCAGCGACCCCGTGCCTCAAAGCACCTTAACGCCCCTCACTGCGGACATCATGGTCAGCGCACTATCAACTGGGGTCCAGTACACTCATAGCCGCTACCGGCTGGAACTCGCCTACCAGGCCAACCTGCCCACCACCAAGACCGTCGGCCTCAGCCAGCTACTCGCCGGAGAATACGACAACACCAGAACCCACCTCTGGCTGCAAACCATCGCCCTGACAACTGGCATTCGCTTCTAACACGGAGTGGCTCGATTCACCGCTGTCGCGCTGTCCAAAACACGTCCTGAAGTCGAAAGGGGTGACCTGACGTTCAAGAAAGTTGAGATTTACCCTCGAATGACTGAAAGCATTCAGACCTGAATTGCCCTCCCGGGCTAAGTTCTGTTCAGGGTGGTACAACAGTCCGCCTAGTACTGTTACAATCTCAAAATGACCGATTCGTCCGTTGCTCGGCAAGCGGACCCTAAGGTTTTGCAGGCGTTATGG
Source organism: uncultured Solirubrobacteraceae bacterium (assembly GCA_964658695.1). Taxonomy (GTDB): domain Bacteria; phylum Acidobacteriota; class Terriglobia; order Bryobacterales; family Bryobacteraceae; genus Bog-105. The sequence goes on from CBAAAA010000045.1 coordinate 10,815, forward strand.
CGTTCTCTCTTCACGCCGTTAATACTCAAGAATGCGGAAGGCCGCGTAAAGGCATGCAACGATGCCTTCCTGGCACTTACTAGGCAGGCTGAAGGAAGCGAGCCACGGATCCAGCACCGGCCGGTCCATCGCATCGGTTTATGAGGTCGGCGCCAGACGTTATTCACTTGCGGGTTTTGATCGGAGATCCTTCAAGGTAGATGGGCGTCAGTTGATCCCAAGCTGGGGTGCGACTTCGCTTGCTTGTTTGGAAATGGTAAACAATCCAGGATTAACTCGGAAAGTAAATCCTGCGCCGTTTTGCGTGCGGGATTCCGTGGCGCTCGTTTTGGACACGAGATGGGCAACGCTACCACGCCACTCCACGATCTCGAAGCTCCGGGTACTCGTGTTGTCGAATGTCTCTTTAACGCCGAATTGCGCTTAATGCGAGCACTTTCGAAGTTCGCTGAGAAGATCCGCTCTCACTTGTCCAACCGGTCGAGTGGGGGAGCAAGTACTAACCTCAAGGTTGGCGCCTTCGCCGCGCAATGCGTACACGAGATAGGTTTCGCCTTGTGCAAAGCGAAAGCTTTCAGCGGCCATCGGATATTCAAGGTCAATCATCTTTGTGCCTTGAACTTGTCCTTTGAATATCTCTGACACGGCCCACCGTGCGCGCATCAGTTCGTACCCGAAACCCGGCCCAGCCTCATGAGGAACGATTCCTGCCTTCACCACTTTGCCTACAAAGACCACGTCATATTGCTTCACAATTTGACAGGCCGGAGGTGACGGCCAAACGCTAAAGCATACGAAGGCCTGGACCGATGGCATACAGACGTGAAGGACTGTTGCAATCCAAATTAGCTCAGGTTTCAACTCGGCTCAATAATATCGCGATTAACTCCTAGTCGGGTAGATCCAACCACGCATCAGGCGGCGGCAACATCGTTCCGCCCTGGTCGGGATGTGTAGATCTATACTGCGCAGTTATTCACGATCTACTTGGCCGATGAGATTCCCTCGAGCGACGTGCTTTGGAGGTGGGCCCGCTCGCTGGGCCTCCTCGTTTCCAAGTGATTGGCTGCTGAGCTGATGATCTTACTCTGGTCCGGCGATCGGGTGTACAATCTCCTGAATATGTTCCGACCACTACCTTTGGTGGGCCTTGTACTCGCGACTTTTGCGGCAGTAGCAATAAAGGAAAGGCAGCCTCCTCCGGCTGCACCGGTACGAGATGTCGTGGATGAATACCATGGCATGAAAGTACATGATCCATACCGGTACATGGAGAACCTGAAGGACCCGGAAGTGGCTGCATGGTTCAAAGCTCAAGCGGCGTATACCGATGTCACGCTGGCCTCTATACCCGGTCGTCAAGAGCTTCTGGCCCGCATCGAGCAACTATACGACAACACGCCAGCACACGTGAGAGATGTTCGGCGGTTGCCAGCAAACCACGTTTTTTACCTCAAGGAAACCGCAACCGACAAAGTGATGAAGCTGTATGTACGCGATGGGTTCGCCGGCGGCGAGCGCCTGCTGGTTGATCCTGCCCGTTTTCAAGATCAGAGGAGACAGCCCATGGTGATGGACTTTTGGGCGCCCTCACCGGATGCACACTTCGTCGGCTTTGGGCTTAGTGCCGGAGGCTCCGTTGAGGGTGCCATCCTGCGGATTCTGGACGTGAACTCCGGCAAGCTGCTTGCAGACTCCATCGAAGATGGAGCGTTCGGCCCTGTCTATTGGGCCAACTTCCCAATCGGTTCCTGGGCAGAGGACGGCAAATCCTTTACTTATTATCGTGCGCAAAAGTTAGCTCCCGGCGCTTCGAAAGCTGAGGACTATGTCCGTCATGCCTACTTGCATGTCTTGGGCACCGATCCGAAGCACGACCCTATCATCTTCGGGGAAGGCTGTCCGGGAGTGGACACGAAGCCGGGCGACATGCCGCTGGTCGTATTAACTCCCAAAAGTCATTACGCACTTGGGATACTGATACACGGCGTGTCTCGAACACGGACCATCTACAAGCAACCCATCACTGCCCTGGGAACACAACAGGGCTGGACAAAATTCTTGGACGTGGAGAATGATGTTGTTGACTTCGCCGTGCATGGGGATGATCTGTACGCTATTTCGCAGCTCAATGCTTCCAACCGTCAGGTGCTGGCGGCAAAGCTCTCCGATCCGAATTTTCAGGATGCGAAGGTATTGATACCGGAAGGATCATCTGTAGTTGCGGACGCCAGGGCCGCCTCGGACGCCCTTTACGTGCGCCGCGCCGATACAGGAGCCGGGAGAGTGACCCGGATTGATTACGAAACCAATCGCATGAGCCGCGTACCCCAGCCGGATGCCACCAGCATCTTCCGCATCCAGAGTGATGTTCGGATACCGGGCCTCACCATGGTCATTTCGAGTTGGCTTCGGGCTGACACGACTTATTCCTATGATCCGTCATCCGGAACTATCTCCGACACACATTTGGAGCCCGAGGTCGCTCCACTGACGGGTTTCCGCGTCACCGATGTCCGCGTGAAGAGTCATGACGGTGTGTCCGTGCCGCTCACGATCATCGCCAAGGACAACGTTGCGCTAGACAGCGCAAATCCGACGTTGCTGAATGGGTATGGGGCGTACGCGTTCAGCATCGACCCAGCCTATAGCCCGTCACGACACGCCTGGCTGGAACGGGGCGGCGTCCTGGCGTTCGCGCATATTCGCGGAGGGGGGGAGTACGGAGAAGCGTGGCACCTGGCAGGCAAGGGATTGAAGAAAGAGAATACCTGGAAGGACTTCATCGCCTGCGCCCAATACTTGATCGATTACAAGTACACCTCGCCGAACCGCCTGGCGATAGAAGGAGGAAGCGCGGGTGGAATCACCATCGGGCGTTCCATTACCGAACGCCCGGATTTGTTCGCCGCCGCCATCGATATAGCCCCAATGTCAGATATGGTGCGCTTTGAAACGACTGCGAATGGCATCGCCAATGTACAGGAGTTTGGAACTGTGAAAACCCAAGGGGGCTTTGAAGGCCTTCTGAAAATGAGCCCTTATCACCATATCAAGGACGGCACTCCATACCCGGCATTACTATTGGTGACCGGCTTTAACGATCCGGCAGTTGCTCCGTGGCAGCCGGGTAAAATGGCCGCGCGTCTTCAGGCGGCTACATCCAGCCAGAGACCGGTGCTGTTGCGTGTTGATTACGCTGTGGGGCATGGCGGGGGCACGAAAGAGCAGATGGAAACCGGATACGCTGACGAGTATAGCTTTCTCTTGTGGCAAATGGGCCTGCCGGGCTTTCACCCGTAAGGTTCCGATGCTGCAATCTCGTCAGGTTCATAGATCACTCGCTAACGCAGGATGATAGGCGCCTGTGAGAATGCCTGTCACCGAAAGCGATTGTAATCACGTTCGGAGTGCCCTGGTTCGTCGGCGGCTCGGAACCACCATGAGTCTCGACAGATCGCTCGGCGTTTTGGCGGTGGGTGACTCGGCAAGCGGCTTTTACTCCTTAGCAGAGGTTTTCGGTTGGATGTGGCTGCTACCCCAAGCCGCCCGCGGGGCTCAGAATGGCTCGGCGCCACTTCAGGAAATGGCTTGGTTTTAAGTACACGATCCACGCCTTACGAATAGCTCAAAAGACTGCCACCTCTTGTTGTTCCGGAAGTGGATGAATTATTGAATTATTCACCCTCGGTCCGAAACATTCTCGATGAGCGAGCCACGGATCCAGCACCGGCCGGTCCATCGCATCGGTTTATGAGGTCGGCGCCAGACGTTATTCACTTGCGGGTTTTGATCGGAGATCCTTCAAGGTAGATGGGCGTCAGTTGATCCCAAGCTGGGGTGCGACTTCGCTTGCTTGTTTGGAAATGGTAAACAATCCAGGATTAACTTGGAAAGTAAATCCTGGGCCGTATCTCGCGAGTTATTCTGCTTATTGCATGCGGTGTTGCGACTTGCGCGGCATAGTTTACGGACAGTAACAGCAGTCGCTGTTCTGCCTGCCCGCTAGCTTGATCGCAGTGCTGCAGACGAACGCAATGGAAAAGGGGCATCTAATAAGACCTTGCTTCGCAGGCTTACTCTCCGCCGTCGCCATGTTTAGTCCACCAGCGCCGAGCCGTGTGCCAATCCCTCCCTCATGGGAGCTTCACGTCTCGCCCACGCCCAAGGACGGAGCGGTCGATTCGAGATACGAGGATCCGCAGTACTGGGCCGCTTACGGCTTCAGCTTGAAGGACATCGTTTCCACGCTATGGGACTTGAGAGAGAACCGCATCTTCGAAGCCGCAGATATCGGCTCGAAACGCCTATACGATTTCGTGTTTGTACCTCCAAGACCGTTGGCTGAAGACGAAAAACTCACCGCGCTACGCAAAGGCGTCGAAAGTCGTTTTGGCGTCCGAATCGTGCATGCGAAGCGAGCGATGGAGGTTTACGTGTTGAGTGCACCACATGGGAAATCCCCGGCGCTCCGCGAACTCCAGCTGAGCACTACTCAAGGGCAGATTGTTGGGACGGGACTGGGTGGAAGCGACCGGGAACTATCGGGCAGTAATGTGCGCATGGACGACTTATGTGAGACTGTCGAGCGATTCAAGAGAAGCGTAGTGGTCGACGAAACCAATCTTTCGGGCCGCTATTCATTCGACGTGAAGGGCAACGGCTTGGATTCAATGCTCGAAGAGCAGCTGGGGTTAGTGTTGAGCAAAGGTCGACGGCAAGTTGATGTCTTGCTTATACAGAAGAATTGAACTTCGGCTCAGTCTGCTTCCGGCGTTCCGGATTCTACACCAGAATGGAAATCCCTCGTAGTCGGCAAGGGTCACGTAATCGGCGCCGGGGTCGATCTGTTGTCTCAGATCGCCACTTCGCCGTCACCGGCGATTTGTGGGGGAGCGGTTCAACACTTGTGAGTGTCACGCTGACCGGCTGCCAATGCATCAGCCTCTCCGGTTAAAGAAATACTGCCGCTTCCAAGTCAGTCGCTATTTACCGTTCGGGGACTAGCCCCTTAACGGCTCCTTAGGGCAGATCAATCCTCGCGGGCCGGCCTCACCGGATTTGCACCCTGATAGAATCTCAAGCCGATGAGAGTCGCCTTCGTGAACGTCGTTCTGCTTTCGGTTTGTGGCTTCGCGATGTCAAAGCCTGCTCCCGCCGCGGCGATCGTGTCTACCCCGGATGCTGCTCCGGCTTCAACCGCCCGGGTGATCGCGGCGGCCAAATTGTGGGCGGCAGTGAAAGTTTTTCACCCGGCACTTAC
>CBAAAA010000046.1:0-15807 GCA_964658695.1 uncultured Solirubrobacteraceae bacterium
GTCTCCGGCCACGCCAGTGAAGAAGAGCTGAAACTGATCCTGAACCTGGTCCGTCCCCGCTTCTTTATTCCGGTCCATGGCGAATACCGCCAGCTCTCGCGCCACGCCGCGTTGGCCCAGCATTTACGGTCCGTCGGCCTGCAGGAGACTTTCGTGCTGGAAACCGGAGAGACGCTTGAGATCGACAAGATCGGGGCACGCCGAGGAGACAAGGTCACGGTCGGTCGTGTTTGCATCGACTCCGGATCGCTCGACGACGTGGTGGAAGACATCATCATTCGTGACCGCCGGCACCTTTCCGAAGACGGGTTTGTACTTCCCATCATTGCGATCAATAAACACACTGGCAAGAGTGAGGGGCTTCCCGAGATCGTCAGCCGGGGCTTTGTGACCGGCGATGGCACCGGCCTGCTTCTCGAAGCGCGCTCGGTGGTAGCCAAGACTCTCGAGACATCCACTGCCGAAGAACGCGGCGACTGGGGCGTGATGCAGGAGAAGATCCGCCAGGACCTCAAGCGGTTTCTGAGCAAGCAAACTCAGCGGCGTCCTCTCATCATGCCCGTAATTCTTGAGGTATAAATCCGTCCGCCCCGCAAAAATCACGTATCATTCATTAGGAGGGCAAGATCAATTTATGAAGAAGTTAGCTTTTGCCGTAGTGCTCGGAAGCTCGTTCTGCCTGGGTGCGTTCGCCGACGAAATGTCGGGATACATCTCAGATGCGCACTGCGGTGCGAAGCATGATGCCGTGAGTGACGCCAACACCAAGTGTATTAACGGGTGTCTCAAGGGCGGCTCAGATCCAGTCCTGGTGAGCGACGGGAAGATCATAAAGTTCGACGCCGACTCGAAGAAGCAGGCGCTCGCTCATGCCGGAGAGACTGTCAAGATCGATGGCACCGTGACCGGCGACACAGTCAAGATCAATTCGATAGAAGCAGCTAAGTAACTTCTAATGTTGAAACTCGAGGTTCAGCTTACCCGCTGAACCTCGATACAAGACTGCCAGATTCTTCAGTTTGTGTTTGCCGTCCAGCGGAAAATAGAGAAAGCCCTCAATGGGCTTCGCGGACTCCGTCATCTTCAGCTCTTTCTCCCTCAAAGCCTGCAGCAGTTTCTCGTTGCCTTTGGCATTGCTGTCCATCTTCGAATTGAGCGCTACTGGCTTGGAGTTTCCCGGAGATGCTCCACTGCCCCCGCCAATCATTCCACCAAAGCCGCCGAAACCGCTGGTCTTTTTCTGGGCCGCCTGGGGAGCTGTTGAGACCACCATGGCGCCTTTTCCGGCGATCTCCGATGCTTCAAATGGCTTAGCCCGCTCCCCATCATCATGCGCCAGCAGGATAAAATCGTCCGGGCTGATTTGGATCGGCGTATCCGTTTTGGGCGTCACGCGCACTTTCAGCAGGACGATTCCCTTGCCTGGGTCTGCTCCGATCTGTTGCGTGACTTCGTCTTCCGCAAGCGTGATGGTTGCTTCCAGATCCAACTGTTCGTTGCTGGCCGTTGTAACAGGAGAAATGACTTTCTTAGACGCCATCAGTCCGAGAGAGCTCGCCAACAGCAGCGCAGAGGTCCGAACAAACCGCATAGCTTTATTCTAGGCCTCTACTTTAAGTTGTTGTCGAAAAACGAAAGCATGGCCTCGTACAGCGCCTTCCGCGGCTTTCCGGTCACTCCGTGCGTTTTCTGCGGATAGAGTTGCATGAAGTACGGCCGGTCGGCCTCATCGAAGGCCTTCGCCATCTGCACCGTATTTTGAAAGAGCACATTGTCATCTTCGATGTTGTGGAGAATCAGCAGTTTCCCTGCGAGTTTTACCGCATTGGCCACGTTCGAAGAGCTTTCATAACCCGGCACATTCTGCTCCGGAGTTCCCATATAACGCTCGGTGTAAATCGTGTCGTAGTTATGCCAGTCAGTCACTGGCGCACCCGCCACGCCTACTTTGAATATGTCGGGCGCGAACAGCATCGAGTGGATCGTCATGTAACCGCCATAACTCCAGCCGGTGATTCCGATTCGGTTCGGATCGACAAATCCCATCTCTAATAAATGCTTCACTCCCAGGCGCTGGTCAGCCACCTCCTGCTCTCCCAAGTGATGGTAGACCGGCGATTCAAAGGCATGACCCCTTCCGCGAGATCCACGGTTGTCGAGTTGCCATACGACGTAGCCGCGAGCGGCGTACAACTGGTTCATGTCGACACCTGTCCAGCGATTGCGGATCACCTGTACGCCCGGACCGCCGTATACGCTCACAATTGCCGGGTATTTGTTCCCAACCTGAAAATCACGTGGCTTGATAAGGCGTGCATACAGGGTCACTCCGTCCGGCGTTTTCACCTGCACGACCTCTTGGGGCAGCAATTCGATTCTTTCCTGGATGGACGTATCCGCCACTTTGAGCACTGCTATTTGCTTGCCGGAACTTGTCAAGATGGCCGACTCCGGCGGTCGAGACGAACTGGAGAAGTTATCCAGAAAGTAACTGCCGTCCGCGTTCGAGGATATGGAATGATCGAATCCAGACTTAGTGATCGGCGTACGCGGGCCGCCTTCGATGGTGACACTGTACAGCTGCGATTCAAGCGGCGTCATTTCTCCAGAAGTGTAGTAGACCCGGCCCTTTGCCTCATCGATCCCGCTGATCGTCGAGACTTCCCAATCACCACTCGTCAATTGGCCCAGCAGTTCGCCCCCGGTGCTGTAGCGGTAGATGTGGCGGAACCCACTACGCTCACTGGTCCATAGAAACTCAGGGCGGGACTTCAGAAACCAGAGGTTGTCGACCAGGTTGATCCAGTCCTTCGAGGTCTCGTGGATCACGGTCTTCACAGAGCCATTCGCAGGATTGCAGAACAGCAGGTTCAGTTCGTTCTGGATTCGCGGCAGAGTTTCAACCGCGATTGCGGATGAGTCCGATAACCAAGCTACCCGGGCGAGCAGGATATCCGGACTGTTGCCAACCTGCATCCACCGGACCGGGCCGCCTTCAACCGACACTACACCGAGACGTACACGCGCGTTCGGAGTGCCAGACTGCGGATATCGTTCAGGTTCACTGATGGCCCGCTCTGCCACCAGGTCGGTTTGCGGATAGATGAATTCGTCGGCGACATTGAACTGAAGAAACGCGATCTGTTTTGAATCCGGGGACCACCAGCTCGCAGTACTGATATCCAGTTCTTCCGGGTACACCCAGTCCAGTTGCCCATTCAGCAGAACAGGCGTTCCATCCGTGGTCAGCTGCCGCTTTTCCTTCGAATGCAGGTCAACCAAATAAAGATTACCGTTGGTGCGGTAGAGAATCTGTTTCCCATCGGGCGAAAGCTTGGGATCCTCTTCGCTCGTCTCGGTCCTGGTGATCTGATCGAATTTTCCGTTGGCATGCAGGACAAACAGATCTCCGTTTGCAGAAGTCAGAAGATCCTGGTTGTTTGGGAACCACTGCAGTTGATGCTCCGTCACCCGGCGATTCTGCCACCCGAATTGGGCTGCCTGTTTTGGTGGAACAGCAGCCTCATCGAGCTTCTCCATCGCGAGCCATTCTTTATCATTCTGCTCGGAGACCCGGTATAGATGAACATGCCCACCTTCCTGATAGACGAAAGCGGAACCATCCGGGGACCATACCGGGTCGATAGCCGAATGCCCATGCGATTCCAGGACATCTGCCAGAGTGACGGGGTTCTTCTGCCCTAGAACCAGGGCGCACGATAAGAAAAAGAGAGGAAGCAAACGCACTAGAGTCAGTTTGCCAGACCTCCATCTTGCGCGGCATAACTGGCCCGTTTAGCGGAGCGGTTGTGGGCTATTTATGGATGGTCGTGCCGCCAAGCCCAATACTGCTGCTGTTCTCTCTTGCTGGCCTTCGCCCAGTCGTGATCCTTCCTATGTTGCGATTTTAGATACTCATGATACCTGCGATCTTCGTCAGCGTTCCACTGATGATAGTCCTTGTGAGAGCTGTCGTAATATCGCTGATCGTGATCGTGATCGTGATCCTGGGCTTGGATCGTCAGGGGAGCTAAGAGCGCACCCGCGAACAGGATTGAGGTAAAAAGACGGGACATGCTAAACCTTTCTGATTCAGACTTACGTTTATTGAGACCAGCGGAACTGATGTCCTGTTTCAATTTGCCTCGCTGAAATCCAGGCCGTGACACGATCCCTCTCAAACGGCATCGCGTATACTAGGTTTCAAAGACCCAGCTATTTCATGCATTTTCTTCTTCAGAGCGGACTTATTATTAGCGTGGCGATCAGCGCCCCCGCCTGAGACCTCTTCGCTTTGTAAGAATTTGAGGCCATCGGCGGGAGTTAACCCAGCCGGTGGCCTTTTGCGTTATACGGATGACTCAAACACCGGACCTATGAGAATCTTTACCTTCGACACCACGTTGCGCGACGGCACGCAAGGTGAATCTGTGTCCTTCTCCGTCGATGACAAGCTGTTGATCGCTGCAAAGCTCGATGAGCTTGGAATCGACTACATCGAGGGTGGCTGGCCCGGATCTAACCCAAAGGACAAAGAGTTCTTCACGCGGGCTAAAAGGCTTCGCTTCAAACACGCCCGGCTCTCCGCCTTTGGAGCCACGCGCTTCGCGAAAAATCCGGTGGAGACCGACCGGAACGTAGCCGAACTGATTGCCGCGGAAACGCCGGTTGTCTCCATTTTCGGCAAGACCTGGGACTTCCACGTTCACCGTGCGCTTGGGATTACCGAGGAGGAGAACCTCCGGCTGATCGCGGATACGGTGAGCTATTTAAAGACGCACGGCCGCGAGGTCGTCTACGATGCGGAGCACTTCTTCGACGGCTATCTGGCAAACCCGGCATTCGCGTTCCGCACCCTGGAAGCCGCCAAGGGAGCGGGTGCGGATGTGCTGTGCCTGTGCGATACCAATGGTGGAACGCTGCCGATGCGGCTGGTCGAGATCGTGGCCGACGTGCGAAGTCACTTCGATGGCGTGCTTGGCATCCACACTCACAATGATTCCGACGTGGCGGTGGCGAATGCGCTGGCGGCGGTGGAAGCCGGTGTCACACACGTGCAAGGCTGCATCAACGGCTACGGCGAGCGCACCGGGAACGCGAATCTGTGTTCCATCATCGCCAATCTGGAGACCAAGCTTGGTCACACGTCCATCGGGCGCGAAAACCTGAAGGAGCTTACCTCCGTTGCCCGATTCGTTGCGGAAGTGGCGAATCTGCCTTTACGGCGCGAGCAGGCCTTTGTCGGGGATAGTGCATTCGCCCACAAAGGCGGCGTCCACGTCAGCGCCGTGCTGAAAGACTCTGCCACTTACGAGCACATCACGCCGGAGACGGTGGGTAACCGGCAGCGAGTCCTGCTGAGCGATCTTTCGGGTCGCGGCAACATCACTTACAAGCTGAAACAATTCAGTCTCGGCGAGCAATTGAACGACAACGCCCGCCGCGCTCTGCTCGAACGCATCAAATACATGGAGTATCAGGGCTACGACTTCGAGGCTGCGGAAGGTACCTTCGAACTGCTGGTCAGAGAAGCCGCGAACTCGGACTTTCATCCATTTGAGGTCGTCAATTATGAAGTGACCACCAAGCTGCGAGGTTCTGTTTCGCAGACTCTGCCCGCCTCTGATGACACGGTCACAACCGCCAGCGTAACGCTGCGGGTGGGCAAAGATGTCCACTCCTCTACCGCGGTGGGCAATGGACCCGTGAACGCTCTGGACGTCTGTCTGCGGCAGTGCCTGGCCTCTGTCTATCCGGCTGTCGCCAGCGTTCGCCTCCTCGATTACAAAGTACGCGTGCTGGGCGTCAAAGGTGGAACGGAATCAAAGGTGCGGGTCCTGGTGGAGTGGAGCGATCATCACAAAACGTGGGCGACGGCCGGTATCTCGGATAACGTGATCGACGCAAGCTGGCGCGCACTGGTCGACGCCCTGCGCCTGGAACTGATGCGCTTGCTGGACTCCAATCCCGCCGAGAAGCAGCCGGTAGCCGACTACAGTTGGGGCGTCTGATGACGCGGTGGCTGCCGGATGGCAAACGCTTCCTGCGGAGAGCGCAGCCTTCCTTCGATTCGATTCTGGTCGTCGAGAGCGGTCCCAGAAAAGTGACCGAACAGCTTCTGCCCTTCTTATATAACGTCAAGCAAGCGGTACACGTCGACCTCCTGACCTGCTACAGCACGCCTCCCGACGCATTCGACTTCGACCGCGGTGTGGTGTATTCGGTGCATGACCGGGAGGCGCGTGAGAATCGCGGAGCTTTCATCGCGCAACTGGCCTCTGGCCCGTACACAGTGCTTGGCCTTCTCTGCACCGGATCACCCATCCTCGAGAAATGGAAGTGGGTGCTGGCGTTCCGCTCTCCAGCGAGGCTGATTGCCATTAGCGACGGAACGAATTACTTCGGACTTGAAATCTGGAACCACCGCTCCATACGGTTGATGTTATTCAAGCGTCTGAATCCGTTTGCAGACTACACGCGCGAAAGCCTCGCCTCCCTCATAGTTTTCGGATTGTCCGGCCTTTTTCTGGCGCCGTTCACGGTGGCTTATCTTGCCTTATACACAGCGGCATTGCACCTGCGCCGTTGGATGCGCCGCCCCAGCCCACTACAGTCTTAGCGTCTTAGAATCAGTCCCCCGTCGTAGAATCAGTCAGAGCCATGAAAGCTGTTGTCGCGGACCCGCTCGGCGGTCCTGAAAATCTTAGATACATTGACGTCGAGCAGCCCCACCCCGGGCCCGGCGAGGTGCTGGTAAAAGTTCACGCGAGCGGGGTCAATTTCATAGACGTCTACTTTCGGAACGGTTTATACAAAGCGCCCGAGAAGCCCGTCAAGCTGGGCCAGGAGGGCGCCGGAACCATTGAAGAAGCCGGCTCCGGTGTGGACTTCAAACTGGGGCAGCGTGTTGCCTATACCCTGGTGCGCGGCTCGTATGCGGAGTTTGCGGTCGTCCCGGCAGACAAACTGGTGAGCGTGCCGGACGATGTGAGCTTCGAGGACGCCGCAGCTGTGATGCTGCAGGGAATGACGGCGCATTACCTGACCCGTTCGACCTTTCCTCTCGAAGCCGGGCAGACCTGTCTGGTGCAAGCCGCTGCCGGGGGCGCCGGTCTGATGATCGTGCAGATTGCCAAGATCGCCGGAGCCACCGTGATCGGGACCGCTTCGACGAAAGAGAAGGCCGATATCGCTAAGGACCATGGCGCCGATCACGTGATTCTCTACACCGAAACAGACTTCGTGGAGGAGTCGCGGCGCATCACCGGCGGCAAAGGCATCGACGTAGTTTATGACTCCGTCGGCAGCACCACCTTTCACAAGAGTCTGGATTGCCTGCGCCCGCGTGGCATGATGGTGACCTTCGGCCAGTCCAGTGGCCCGGTGGGCGCCATCGATCCGCTGCTGCTCAGTCAGAAAGGATCGCTGTTCCTGACCCGCCCGTCGCTCGGCAATTACATCAGTGATCCGGAAGAGCTGAGGTGGCGCTCGGCGGATCTTTTCAAATGGATTGAAGAAGGCAGGATCCGGGTGAACGTCTACAAGAACTACGACCTGCGCGACGCTGCCTCGGCTCACCGTGATCTGGAAGGCCGCAAAACCAGCGGGAAGTTGCTGCTAAAACCTTAAATATTTGTGACCGCCACTTCTCAATCCGATTTCGCGTCCCGCCGGGAAGCGTTAACGGCGCGTTTGCCCGAGTGGAAAACCAATGCCTTCCTGGTGCTATCGCTTCCTAACATTCACTATCTTGCTGGGTTTACCGGCAGCAACGCGGCTCTTCTTGTCAACCCCGACCGAGCTTTGCTTTTCACCGATCCGCGTTACCAGACTCAGGCGCCCGCCGAATCCGACTGCGATGTCAAAATTGCCAAAGGGCCGCTTCTAAAGGAAGTGGCATCCTGGGTCAAGCGCCTGAAGCTGAGATCGGTGGCCTTCGAGCAGAATCGCATCAGCTTCGATGATTATGGCCAGATTCACGCTGCTGCTCCCGCCGTCAAACTGCTGCCGGTAGCGGGCGCGGCGGAACGGTTGCGCTTGCGGAAGTCGGAGACCGAGATCGCCACCATCCGTGCTTCGGTTCAACTGAATTCGGCGGCCTTGGAGCAGGCGTTGCGCCAATTCAAGCCCACCATGTCGGAACTGGATCTTGCGGCGGAGATCGACTATCGTATGCGGACGCTGGGCGCCGATAGTACAGCGTTCGACACGATTGTCGCCTCGGGCGCTCGTACAGCATTACCCCACGCTCATCCAACCGGCCATCCCATTCAGGGCAATCAATTATTATTAGTGGATATGGGTGCGCGTGTTGCTGGGTACTGCAGCGACATGACGCGAACTCATTCAGTTGGCAAGCTGACGCCAAGGACCCGACGCATGTATCGCGCCGTTCTCGAAAGTCAGCTGGCGGCAATCGAAGCAGTGAAGCCGGGAGCGAGTACCGTTTCCGTAGATCGCGCGGCCAGACAGGTGCTGCGCAGCTATGGGTTGGATCAGTATTTTATTCATTCGACCGGCCATGGGCTCGGTTTAGAGATTCACGAGGCGCCACGCGTGGGCCGGAAAGACGGGACGAAACTGGAGCCGGGAATGGCAATCACCATTGAACCTGGAGTTTATTTGGAAGGTGTTGGAGGAATCCGTATCGAGGATACGGTGGTCGTCACCAGAACGGGCTGCGACGTCCTGACGCCAACTGGCAAAGAACTGATCGTTCTGTAGATAGTTGAGATGACAATAGAAGAAATAAGGGAACTAATCCGGATCGCGCAAGAGTCTGGCGTGGCGGAGCTGGAGGTTCGATTCGGAAACGATAGCGTCCGTATTACACTCGGCGCCGGCAAACGCTCGGAGGTGGTTTTACCCACCGTTCTTCCAGTGCCAGTGATGCCGTCCGCTGCTCCGGTGGATGCTCTTCCTGTTGGCCGCCCCTCATCGCCGCAGTCGACAGCGCCCGCCCCGGATGAGGAAAACCACCGTACGCTGGTGGTTAAATCGCCGATCGTCGGGACCTACTATGACTCGGCTTCGCCCGGGGATGGTCCGTTCGTCAAGGTCGGAGATCAGGTGCATCCGAAGCAAGTGCTCTGCATCATTGAATCGATGAAGCTGATGAACGAGATCGAAGCGGAGGTGGCGGGTACTATCGTTTCAAAGTTGATTGAGAATGGCCGCCCAGTCGAATACGGCGAGTCTTTGTTTACGATCCGTCCGCTGTAGCGGAAGAGAGGTTCATGTTTCGAAAGATTCTTATCGCAAACAGGGGAGAGATTGCGCTGCGCGTCATCTGCGCGTGTAAAGATCTCGGCGTGAAGACGGTTGCCGTCTACTCTGAAGCCGATCGCCATGGTTTGCACGTTCGCTTTGCGGACGAGGCCATCTGCATCGGTCCGGCCAAGAGCTCTCTCAGTTATCTCAACATTGCGAGCGTGATGAGCGCGGCTGAGATCACCAACGCCGATGCGATTCATCCCGGCTACGGCTTCCTCAGCGAGAATGCCGATTTTGCCGAAGTCTGCGACCTGTCGGGCATAAAGTTCATTGGCCCGCGTCCGAAGATCATTCGCGACATGGGCTTGAAGCAGAGGGCGCGCGCCATCATGGAAGCGGCGGGAGTGCCGATCCTGCCCGGTTCGCCCGGCGTGCTTCCGTCAGCGGAAGAGGCGCTCGGTCTGGCCGGCAAAATCGGCTATCCGGTAATGCTCAAGGCAGCGGCCGGCGGGGGCGGGCGGGGGATGCGCATCGCCAGAACGTCTGAAGAATTACCGAACCTTCTCGCGCAGGCACAAGCGGAAGCTGCCGCCGCTTTCTCTTCCGGTGATGTTTACATGGAAAAGCTGGTGGAAGCACCGCGGCACATCGAGTTTCAGGTTCTTGCTGACGAACACGGAAATGTGGAAGTGCTGGGGGAACGCGAATGCTCGATTCAGCGCCGGCATCAAAAGCTGATTGAAGAGTCACCCTCGCCTTCGGTGACGCCTGCTCTTCGAAAGCGCATTTCAGAAGGTCTGCGCACGGCTATGCAAAGCATCGGGTATACGAACGCGGGTACGGTCGAGTTCCTGATGGACAAGAGGGGCAATCTCTACTTCATCGAAGTGAATGCCCGGATCCAGGTAGAGCATCCGGTAACCGAGTTCGTCACCGGCATCGATCTGGTGAAATCGCAAATTCACATCGCAGCTGGAAGCACTCTCGCCGACATTCTCCCGAAGAACATAAACCTGGGTGGGCATGCCATTGAGTGCCGCATCAACGCTGAGCATCCGGAAACGTTCGCGCCCTCGCCCGGACGGATCACCGGCATGAATCTTCCCGGTGGCATCGGGGTCCGGGTCGATACCGCCGCCTACACCGACAGCATCATTCCGCCTTATTATGATTCGCTGATCGCCAAGCTGATCACCTACGGTAAGAACCGGGAGGAGGCGATCGCCCGAATGAAGCGGGCCCTCAGCATGTTCATCATTGAGGGCATCCAAACCAGCATCCCGCTGCACGAACAGGTCTTGTCGGACGCGGACTTTCTGCGAGGAGATTTCGATACTGATTTTCTTGTTCACATGCGTGAGAAAAAGCTGGCGATCGCGCAACCAACTCATGCGTAAACCAATCTTTGCAAATGCCGTCCCAAGTTTTTGGAACGCCACTTGCTGATGGATAGTCGAATGAATGTGCAAATCCGGGCCTTTAAGTTCTACCTTCACGACAGCGTCGAGGCTTGCCGTTTGCAACTGTTAGGCCCACTAACGAGCCGCGAGTTGAAAGAGCTGAGTGGGTGCTGGAATACGGCCCGCACGACTTTGAAGGATCGAAAGCTGGTGCTTGACGTTTCCGGTGTGACTTCGTTTGACGATGAGGCCAGGAAATGGATTGCGGCCATGGTGGCGGAAGGCGCTTTGCTGGTAGAGGCGCCGGTCGAACCCCCCTCCCGTTCCACTCGAAACGGAATTCTGAGGCGCATTGTTTCCTCGATTTCCGGGGTCAGGGCCCAGGAATCTTATAGATAGCGCCGGTGTAGAAGAATATCGGCTGCCCAGAATCCAAAGAACAACAGGCTGACATAGCCATTCACAGTGAAGAATGCCGCATTGACCCGGGACAGGTCATCCGGCTTCACCAAGCCATGCTCGTAAACGAGCAGCACCACCACCACTGCGATGCCAGCAAAACTGAGCGCCGCCAAGTGGAACGTTAACACCAGGACCAGCAAGCACAAAATCATGCAGACATGCAGCAGGCGAGCAATCTGCAGAGCACCCGCGATACCGAAGCGCCTCGGAATGCTGAACAGGCCTTCTTCGCAATCGAAATCATAATCCTGGCAAGCGTAGATCACGTCGAAGCCCGCCGTCCAGAACATCACCGCCGCAGTCAGCCAGAGAATGCGAGGATCCAGGCTGCCCCGCATCGCGATCCAGGCGGCTGCCGGAGCAATGCCGAGGCAAGAGCCGAGGATCAGGTGGGAAAACAGGGTGAAGCGCTTCGCAAACGAGTAAAAAAAGAGGATTCCGAGAGCAACCGGGGCCAGCAGGAAACAGACGGGGCCAAGTTGCCGGGCCGCCAGCAGGAAGACCAGGCAACTGATGAAGGTAAATCCCCACGCGAATCTTGCGGATAACAGCCCGGCCGGCAGGTGCCGCATCGAAGTACGCCGGTTTCGGGCGTCGGTCCGAGAATCCAGCAGGCGGTTGAAGGCCATTGCCGCGGAGCGCGCCGACACCATTGCGATCACAATCCAGACGAATCGCATCGCCAGATCCGGGATGTGAAATCCGCTTTCCCGCCATGCCAGCAGCGCTCCGGTCAGTGCGAAGGGCAGCGCGAATACCGAATGCTCGAACTTGATCATGTCCAGAGTCAGGCGCAGGCGCTGCAGAAAGGAGGGCATAAAAGGGCGGACGCTACTATTTTAGTGGACCTGTTTAACTGATTACGATGGATGCCTCGCAACTGCAACAAATTCTGGAACAAGTACGTGACGGCGGATCATCGGTGGAGGACGCTCTGGGGCGCTTGCGGCACCTGCCCTTTGAGGATCTCGGTTACGCCAAGGTCGATCACCACCGCGAGATGCGGCACGGCATGCCGGAGGTGATTCTGGGGCAAGGCAAGCATCCGGACCAGGTGGCCGGGATTGCGGCTGCGCTGCTGGCCAAGTCTCGTAACCTGCTGCTGACGCGCGCTTCCGCCGAGATGGCGGATCGAGTGGCCGCCCTGGCGCCGGAGACCGAGTACTTCCCCGCCTCGCGCGTGGTGCGTGTCTGGCGTGATCGCACCATCCACGGGAAAGGCAAGATCGCGGTTGTCTGCGCCGGGACCAGCGATATTCCGGTCCTTGAAGAGGCGCAACTCACCGCCGAGGTGATGGGCAATCAGGTTGACACCATCTGCGACGTTGGCGTGGCCGGGATTCACCGGCTCTTGAACCAGCGCGAACGGCTGGTGGAGGCAAGGGTGGCGATTGTCTGCGCCGGCATGGAAGGCGCCCTTCCCAGCGTGGTGGGCGGCCTCGTCTCCTGCCCGGTCATCGCGGTACCGACCAGCGTCGGCTATGGCGCAAGCTTCAACGGACTGGCGGCGCTTCTCGGGATGCTGAATAGCTGTTCCAGCAATGTGACCGTCGTAAATATTGATAACGGCTTCGGCGCGGGCTATGTTGCCAGCCTCATCAATCGGCTATAGGCTCCGCGAACAGGTAGAAGCGAAACAGCGGAGTCTTTACGCCACGTCCCCAGCGATCCGTTTTCCAGCGCGCCTGCAGGAACCGGAGGGAAAGGCGAGTAGTGTCCAGAAAGATCGCGGAGACGCCGGCATAGAATTTCTGAGGAAATTGAGCTAAAGGCTCGGCGCTCCACTCCACGCCATCGAACGAACCGTGGATCGAAACCAGCAACGATTCCTGCTCGATCACCGCCGAAATTCCAAGCGTAATGAGAACGCCGCGCGCAGCCTCGCCCAAATCCAAACCGGGCCCTGTCCCCTCCGCGCTCACAGTGGTCTCAGGCAGCAGAAAATCGGGAATGGACAAACCCGATTTTAACAGTCACAAATAAGGCGCGAGCGTCGTTCTTCAGATGTGAATGCATTTGGCGCCGTCGAAAATCTGGACCAGACTGAATGCCATCGCATGAATGACGCGGAACTTGACTTTGAGACGCTGTTTCACCAATATTTTCCGGCAGTGTATGGAATCTTAGTGCGGTTGCTGAAGAACAGCGTTGAGGCCGAGGAACTCGCGATTGAAGTCTTCTGGAAGTTGTCTAGACGTCCCAGTAATTGGTTTTTTTCCCGACCAGTCGGGCCCTGGTTGTACCGGACAGCAACCAATGCCGGTCTCGATGCGATCCGCATTTCGAAGCGAAGGCAGAAGTACGAGGCCGTTGCGCCACCCTTGTCCACTGACGGTGAGCAGCCGCTTGAGAAAGTGCTGCGCGAAGAGAACCGGCGGGCGGTCCAGGAGGTCCTCGGTGGAATGAAGGTTTCCCAGGCACAGCTGCTGTTGATGCGCGCCGGCGGCTGCTCCTATAAAGAACTTGCCGCGGCAGTGGGCGTTCGCGCCGGCAGCATTGGCACGCTCCTGGCGAGAGCTGAATCAGAGTTTCAGAAGCGCTACATCGACCTTGTGAACAGAAAGGACAAGTCATGAATACTCCCAGTGGTGACCATTCGCCATCGGTCGATTCCCTTTTAAATGCAGACGTGTTGAATTCGGAGGAGACGCACCCGGCAGACAGCATGGCTGCCTATGAACGTTTCGTGTCCAGGTATGGGTCCCCCAAAAACCGCGCGCCCATCCGCCGTCCAGTGTGGATGGGAGCGGCAGCTGCCTGTGCATTGATCGCCCTGCTCAGTTTTGCACCGGCGCGTAGTTGGGGGCAACGAATCCTGAGCATGCTGCGCGTGCAGAAAGTTGCCGTGGTCCCGGTCGACATGGAGGCGATCTCCTCCGCTACCAACGGGCATGAGAAGTTGCTGGCGCAGATGATTTCAGATCGGGTGGTTGTCACGATGAAGCCGGGCGAGCCAACGCCAGTGAGCGGCGCGGCGGCAGCATCGAGCGCAGCCGGATTCGAAGTCAAGACACTCGATGGTCTCGGTACCCCGAGCCGAATCCTGGTGCGTGATGAAGCGGCGTTCCATGTCCAGCTCGACCGCGACCGTATGCTTGCTTTGCTCGAGGCTGCGGGCCGGTCCGATATTTCGCTCCCGAATAGCGTGGACGGAAGCGAAATCGCAGTGCATATCCCACGAGTGGTGGACATCGCCTATGGCGAATGCACGGCTCCCAGGAGCCAGACCTGTGTTCATTTCACACAGGTTCCGAGCCCCACGATCAGCCTTCCGCCTTCGCTCGACATTGCCAGTCTGGCCGAGGCAGCATTGCAAGTGACCGGAATGACGCCGGCCGAAGCGAAGAGCTTCTGCCAGACGGTAGACTGGTCTTCCACACTGGTGATCCCGATTCCACGAAACGGGAGCACCTCGCGTACGGTACCAGTCAACGGAGTGAACGGCACGCTGGTAGAGACGGCGGCTTCCAATCGTCACGGAGCGGAATACATTCTGGTCTGGGTTCAGGGACATCGCATCTTCTCTCTGAGCGGAAGTGGAGACTCCGGCCAGGCGCTCGCCGTGGCAGAATCGCTAAATTAGCTTGCTGGCGATATCGACGAAGGCCCTCCGCAAGTCATTTGGGAACAACCTGGCCGTTCGGGGCTTGACCCTGGAAGTGCGGCGCGGAGAGGTTTTCGGATTTCTCGGCCCCAACGGCGCGGGAAAAAGCACTTCGATCAAGATGCTGCTGGGATTGGTGAAGCCGTCCGGCGGCACGGCGGAGCTGCTCGGGCAAACGATCGGCACACGATCGGTGCTGGCAAAAGTAGGCTTCCTTCCCGAGCACTTCCGCTTCTACGACTGGCTGACCCCGGTGGAGCTTCTCCAGTTCCACGGACGTCTCTGCGGTATGGACAGCGGGGTTCTGAAGCATCGGATTCCGGCGCTGATCGATACCGTCGGCCTGACTCCACATGTGAGAAAGCAGATCAAGAATTTCTCGAAGGGGATGATCCAGCGCATTGGTTTGGCACAGGCATTGATCAATGAGCCGGATCTGCTGTTTCTGGATGAACCGACCTCGGGACTCGACCCACTAGGCCGCCGGCTGGTTCGTGACGTGATCAAGGCGGAGCGCGACCGGGGCGCAACGGTGTTCCTGAACTCTCACCTGCTGGGCGAGGTGGAAGTCACGTGCGACCGGGTCGCCTTCATCAAAGAAGGGTCGGTGATTGAGATCCGCGCGATGGCCAGCTTTGCCTCGGATGGGTGTCGTTTCCTGCTTCGCGGCCGCGGCGTCTCTGAAACAGTGATGGCGGGCCTCAACGAGATGGCGACGGTGGCGCACCGCCAGGATGGAAGATTCACTCTGACCCTGTTCTGCAAAGACGCGGCGCCCTCCGTGATCCGCTACCTGGTGCAACAAAAAGTCGACATTTACGAGTTCACTCCGGACAGTGTTTCGCTGGAAGAGCGCTTCGTTCAGATTGTGGGAGCAGACCGGGGATTATGAGCAGGATCGCGATTATCGCAGCGATTACTTTTCGAGAAGCCGCGCGCAAGAGAGTTCTCTGGATGGCGCTGGTTGCCGGAATCGCTTTTCTTACCCTCTTCGCATTTGCACTTCATTTCCAGGTAGAACAGTTCGCGGAACGCCACGTGAACGCCTTTATCCAGCATCAGGCAACCAACATGTTTCTGATGGTGGGCTTGTATGCAGTCGATTCGCTGGTAGTCGTCATAACGATC
>CBAAAA010000047.1:0-15605 GCA_964658695.1 uncultured Solirubrobacteraceae bacterium
CGCTGCATGTGCTGTCCGGGCTCTACCTGATGGCGGCTGTTTCCTGGATGCTGATCAAGACTCATTCCTCGTCCAGCGGTTCCATATCGACGCCCACTTCCAGGGTGTGATCCCGTCCTCCGAGAATCATGCCGCGCACGGGACTGATGTCCCCGTAATCGCGACCCCACGCGAGCGTCACGTGCCCATTGGAGGGAACGACGTTGTTGGTGGCATCGACATCCAGCCAGCCTGCGCCGGGACAGAAAACGGACACCCACGCGTGCGAGGCATCGGCTCCGATCAGCCTCGGGCGGCCTGGCGGTGGAAAGGTGCGCAGATAACCGCTGACATAGCGGGCCGGAAGATGAAGCGAACGCAGGCAGGCAATCTGCAGCTGCGCGAAATCCTGACAAACGCCCCGGCGTTTTCGAAACACTTCTTCCGGCGAGGTCCGGACATTCGTTGCCTTGGAATCGAAGCGGAAGTCGTTGTGGATGCGGGCCGTCAAATGCAGAAGCGCTTCAGTAATTGGACGCCGAGGCGTAAAGGAGCCGGATGCGTACGATGCAAACTCTTTCGCCAGGCGAACCCGGGGAGACTCGAAGGTGAATTCATACGCCTCGATGCCACTGGGACTGAGGTCTAGTGGCAGGGACGCGGCCACATCCTCCCAGGCAGGCGCGTTCTCCGGCCAGGGTTTGCGCTTACCGACCTGCACCTTGCTATGCGCTTCAACAACGAGCTCGGTGTGCGGCGCCTGGATGCTGAAGAACTTCTCCCGATTGCCGAAGCAGTCAATGCGTTCAGTCAGCGTGGCAGGCGAAGGCGTGATGGACAGCCGGTGGCTGAGACAGCGGTGCTTGGGGAGCGAGCGCGGGGTAAGATACACGGCGTGATTGCCAAACGAGACCAACGTTTTGTAGCGGTAAGTTGTTTTATGAACGATTCGGTAGATCATGCTGGTAAATCATGCGGGTAGATCAGCCGCCAATACTGATTGCAACGGTACGCGCATGCGCGAAATAGCGAGCCGCCAGATTATCGGCCCAGGCATCGAGGAGCCGTCCCAGTTCCAATAAAGAAGAGCCCAGACGCTCTCGTTCCGGGGAAGCGGTGTGAAGTGCTTCAAGGTCGAAACTACGGATCAGGGACACCGCATGCCGGATCACGCGAAGGTCACCCGGAGCATTGCGCGGGAGCTTTTCGTAAATATCCGCCAGATGCGACAGCTGGAAATCCAGAGAACGAGGATTGGTCTCATCCGCCATTAAGACATCCAGTACCGGCACCGTCTGGAGCGTCGTAAAGTAGCGCGAGCGGTAGGTCATCGAACTATCGCCTACCTCAAGAAGGTAGTTCAGCAGAGGCCAGTTCTCGCGTTCCAGAGAGCCGGTGAGCTGACTGAGTTGCCGGGTGTAGTAAATGGCGCGTTCCAGCCGCCGGCCGAGACTGAGAAATAGCCAGCCGCTGCCGCGGGTCACGTTCTCGCGCTCCAGCCCGGAGAAAGCAGCCAGCAGTTCCAGACAACCGGTCAGCAACGCGGAATGTTCCACGAACAGCATGTATTCTTCGGCCTTCACCGATTCAGCGAGCTGACCCAGCAAGCGGATCATGTCGTTCGAAAGCCGCTCCCGAACACGGCCGCCGGTCTGGTGAACGTCGGCCAGAATGGAGAGCAGGCTGTCGGGTCGTTTAGGATCCGTCATCAGCGAGATCAATTCATTCTCCAGCTGGAGAGAAGTAACCGGCAAGATCTTCGGGATCGTACTGTAGTGAGAATCGAAGCAGGCGTGCAGTTGCATGAGGCACTCCAGTTCCGACTCGTTCGCAAGCCGCACATGATGCAGGCTACAGCGAAGCAGCCGGGCCATGCACTCGGCACGTTCAGCGTAGCGGCCCATCCAGAAGAGGTTGTCAGCGACACGGCTGGGGACATCGGCTCCGACGCGCCGGATCTCGGCCGGTTGGTTGCGCGGCCGCAGCATACTGAAGCCATCGACGGGTGCATTGGAAAGAATCCACGCGTCCTTGCTGTGGCCGCCCTGTTGCATGGAGACCACCGGGCTTTCCGGACCTGCTACGCGAACCAGGCCTCCCGGCATTGCCAGCCAGCCGTCTCCGGTATTCAACGCATAGGCACGGAGAACAAGACTGCGCGACGAAATTCTGTCACCTTCCCAGACCGGGAGCGTGGAGAGCGCAACCTGCTCCTGTGCGACAAATTGTTCTGGCTTGGCTTTCAGTTGTTCAATGAGTTTTAGTTTCTCGGCGAGCGCAAGGTCCGCGCCAAATAAAGGCTCCATTCCGCGCGAGGGGAACGCCGGCTTGACGACGACGTGCTCCAGGTTCTGCAGCACCCATTTGAGTGCCGACTCCTGCCCACACCACCAGGTTGCTACACACGGAAGCTTCAGCGTCTCGTTCAACAGATCTTTGGCGAGCGCCGGCAGGAACGGCATGATGGCCGCGGTCTCGATGACGCCACTGCCGAGGGCGTTAGCGACTTTGACGTTACCCGAACAGATGGCGTCGACCAGGCCCGCGACTCCCAGCATGGAATCGCCGCGCAATTCGAGCGGATCGCAGAACCAGTCGTCCACGCGGCGAAGGATCACGTCAACCGGCTGCAGTCCTTCGACTGTTTTTAAGAAGACGCGGCGATCACGAACGGTGAGGTCCGCGCCTTCGACGAGAGAAAAGCCGAGGTATCGCGCCAGATAGGAGTGCTCGAAGTACGTTTCGTTGTAGGGACCAGGCGTGAGCAGAACAACGCGGGCGTTATCGACTCCCGCCAGTTTGAGAAGAGCTTCGCGCTGCGCGCGGAAAAACGGCGCGAGACGCTGGACGTTGCAGATGCGGAAGAGATCCGGCAGAACATCGGAGACGATGGTTCGATTCTCGAGCGCGTAGCCGGCTCCTGAAGGGGCTTGTGTGCGATCGGCGAGCACCCACCACTGGCCGTCGGACGACCGTGCCAGATCGACCGCCAGCAGATGGAGATAACTCGCGTCAGGAACTTTTGCGCCGGCCAGCGGGCGCAGGTAGGCCGGGTTTCCGAACAGCAGTGCGGCTGGTATATGACCGCCGGACAAAAGGCTGCGAGTGCTGTAGAGATCCTTCAACACGCGGCTCAGAATTTCGGCGCGCTGAATGATTCCCGCCTCGATATAGCTCCATTCCTGGGCGGGAATGAGTAGCGGAATGGCATCGATCTGCCAAGGGCGGGCAGCACCTCGCGGATCGGAATAAATGTTGTAGGTGATGCCGTTTTCCCGGATGCGCCGTTCGGCGCGATTCCATCGGCGAGCGAGCTCTTCGCGCCCGATCTCGCCAAGCGTGTCGATGAACGGCGCCCAGTGCGGACGCGGGCTGATGCCGTCTGAGGAAGGCTCGTTGTAGACCGACGCATCGGGGGCCGGGAAGTTCAGCAGTTCAGGGATCATCGGTCGATGAAGAGAGTTGCTTCAAGTCTCTCATTGGCCGAGAGGGGGTTTTTGCCGCCTACAAAGAGAAGGGGGAGGGGAAGAAACGAATGTGTATTCGCCTTTTGTTCGAGATGCCTATTCGACAAACCGTCGCGATGTCCTCACGCAGTGGTTGTTTTCCAACTACCGGTCACAGGCTCTCGGGGGGACCGCGATAGCAGCCTCTTATCGCAGAAGGCGACTAGTTTTGCGACCGACCGGTTCCCGGCAAAGCCAATGAAGCGGTCGGAAATTTTGCTGAAATGTGGGAGCGCTGGTCGTAGATTTGCTGCATCTCCGCAAGCGAAGGCTCGGTGTTTTTTGAAGGTTTACTCAGGGGATTGCTGGCGATCAAGCGAAAACCGCGGTTACCCAGAGGGAAAAGGCCCATGAAGCCATGCTCGGAAGAAAAGATGTGAAAGTCCGAGCCGGCGAAGTCGCCATCGATATGGAGATCTCCGAGCGCGTAATCCTCCTGCGGGGCCTTGCCTTCAAATTGAAGTCCGCCGGCGCCGGGCACGGTGCTATGCGCGCCTTCCGCGTCGATCAAGTAGGAGGATTCAAAGTTCTCAAGCGATCCGTCGGTCTGCTGCAAGATGGCAGTAAGCTTTGAATCACGATCTGCCTGGCCGAGCGCGATCATGGTCAGATTCCGTTCGATTCTAACTCCGGCTTTGTCGAGCGCCTCGCGAAGGATCTCTCCGTCTCTGCTTGAGGGACAAACAGGAGGTATTGATATTTACTATCGATGTGATCGAAGGTGAGCCGGAAGACCCGCTTGCCGCCACCGTAGATGCTGCCCGCGACGCCGGGGCTGCCCAGCGCAACCAGAGATGGGGCGAGGCCGCGTTGTTCGAGCAGTTCGAGCGTTCGCGCCTGAACGCTGATCGCACGGGAGGTGGAGTCCGGCTCGGATTTTTGTTCTATTAAGCGGACGGGGATGGGGATGCGCGAGAGTTTTACGGCTGCCATCATTCCGGTGGGTCCCGCTCCTACAATTAAGACCGGCTTTGGTTGGTCGCTCATGTTGTTCCTGCTCCCAAGGGTTTGACGCGAACCCTTCGAAACCGGTCTCAGCGTAACTACCGGGCGAGCGCGGCGGCAGCGCTTTTCTCCACCATTGGTTGT
This sequence comes from uncultured Solirubrobacteraceae bacterium, assembly GCA_964658695.1. Taxonomy (GTDB): domain Bacteria; phylum Acidobacteriota; class Terriglobia; order Bryobacterales; family Bryobacteraceae; genus Bog-105. Next base: position 4,575 of record CBAAAA010000047.1, read on the forward strand.
AGAAACATTTCCATCTTTACTGGGTGAGAATCGTGGTTTAGTATGTGCAGGAGCAAGTGAACTTTGCCGCGAGTACATTCGAGGAACGTAGAGCGTCCAATCGCGCGGTGATGGTGCGCCCGATTGCGTTTCTTGTAGTGCTGCTACTCATTTGGCAAGTTACCTCTTCCTGGCAAACGAATCACATTTTGCCTGGACCTTTAGACGTGGCCCGCGGCATGGCCGATTTGATCCAGCATGGATTGCTTTTGAAATATGTTGTTGCGTCATTGTTTCGCGTAACCTGGGGATTTTTATTGGCCGCGGTTTTAGCCATACCGATCGGATTGACCATCGGCTGGTACCGGCGCGCGGAAATGGCATTCAACCCGATCATTCAGATCTTGCGTCCCATCTCTCCACTGGCTTGGATCCCAATTGCGATTCTCTGGTTCGGAGTGGGAGACCTGGCGGCCGTCTATCTGATCTTCATCGGTTGCTTTTTCCCGTTGATTCTGACAGCGATAAGCGCGGTTCGGAATATCCCCGCGGTTTACATAAATGCCGGCCGCAATTTCGGACTCCGTCCGGCGAACCTGATTTTACGCGTGTTGTATCCGGCCGTAATGCCGCAGTTGATCATCGGCATGCGCATCACGCTGGGCGTTGCCTGGCTGGTCGTGGTGGCGGCTGAGATGATTGCGGTGAACTCCGGGCTGGGATTCCTGATCGTCGACGCCCGTAATGCCGGGAACCGCTACGACCTGGTGGTCGCGGGCATGGTCCTGATAGGATTAATCGGGTTGCTGCTCGACAGAGGCATGCGATCGCTCGAAGGAATAAGGTCGCTGCGCTGGGGTTACTCGGAGAACTAGCCTGTCCTTGACGGAATTCATTGCTCCAGCACCGGTTCGCGCCACCAAGCTTTCCGCCGAAAACATCAGCATGGTGTTTGAGAGCGATGGAAAGAGCACGAGAGTCCTTGACGATATCAGCCTCGAAGTGACGGACGGTGAGTTTCTTTGCCTGCTCGGCCCCTCTGGCTGTGGTAAATCCACACTCCTCAGTGTGCTTGCGGGATTCCTTTCCCCGACAAGCGGAGAGGTTCGAATCGACGGCGAAGCCGTGCGTGGACCGGACCCGCGCCGCATTTTTGTGTTTCAGGAGCGTGGAGTTTTCCCTTGGCTCACTGTCGAAGGAAACATCGGGTTCGGGCTATTCGGGCTGTCGCGCGCAGATCGCGAGCAGCGCATCGCTCATTACATCAAAATGGTCGGTCTCGAAGGGTTCGAGAAGTCGTATCCACCGGAACTTTCGGGCGGCATGAAACAACGGCTCGAAGTGGCTCGTGCGCTGGCTGTGAACCCGGACATGCTGTTCCTGGACGAGCCGTTCGGCGCGCTCGATTCAATCACACGCCTCATCATGCGCCGCGAACTTCTGCAGATCTGGGAGGCGGAGCGTAAAACGATTATTTTCGTGACGCATGATATCGAAGAGGCGGTCCAGCTTGCGGATCGTGTGATCGTCATGAGCGCCCGTCCTGCAAAAATCCAACAAGTCGTCGAAATCGACATTCCACATCCCCGTGACCTCAGTTCGGCGCGTTATCTCGAGCTTCGCAACGGCATTTTCGAGCAGATCGGGCTGGCACACAGGATATGAATACGCTACGACAGCCCGGAAGGTGGGAGAAGTTTTTTTGGCCGGTTCTCGCCTCAGCGCTGTTCTTATTGCTCTGGCATTACCTGGTGATTTGGGCTCATACAAGAGTATTCCCTTCGCCGCTGGACGTGGAAAAGGGGATGACCGAACTGGTTCGGAAAGGCCTTCTCTGGGGTTATATATCCGATTCACTCCGGCGCGTGGCGATTGGCTTTGGCGTCGCTACCATCGTGGGAATCCCGCTGGGGCTAGCGCTTGGTTGGTATCCGGCCGCGAACCAGCTGGTAAATCCGGTCCTTCAAATACTGCGGCCGATCAGTCCCATAGCCTGGATCCCGATTGCTATTATTCTATTCGGCATAGGCGATCGCGCCGCGATTTTCCTGATCTTTCTCGGCGCGTTCTTTCCCATTGTTGTGACATGCGTCAACGGTGTATCCGGCGTACCGTGGATGTTCCGGCAGGCCGGACGTAACTTTGGGCTCACTCCTCCGCGGATGCTCGCCAAAGTAGTTTTCCCGGCGGCGCTGCCACAGATTATTGTGGGCCTGCGCATAGCGCTCGGCATCGCCTGGCTGGTGGTGGTGGCCGCGGAAATGATCGCCGTCGATTCCGGCCTGGGATATCTGGTGATCGATTCGCGCAATGCGGGAAAACGTTACGACCTTGTGGTTGCGGCCATTTTGCTGATCGGAGTGATCGGCCTGATTCTGGACTTCTGTTTCCGAAAGCTCGAAACAATCAGATCCGTTCGCTGGGGATTCCGCCATGCGGACTAAGAACAAAATCCTGTTTACGATCCTGGGATGGCTGGCGCTCATCTCGGCATTGCATGCGTACATGAATGTGAATTGGGCCGCCGTTCTGAACGACTATCGTCCGGCGGGCAAACGGAAGATCATCGTTGCCTACATTCCTGTCACATGCCAACTAACGTGCCCGGTGACCGATTACATCTCCAAGTTTTCAGAGAGCGGCGAAATGTTTCTGCCTCGAATGTTTCAGGGATTTCCCGAAATGAAGGAGGCGCTGATCTCGAATAAGGTGCAGGCCGCGTTTATTGTCGCTCCCATGGCGATTGCACTCAGGGCGCAAGGAGTGCCCATCAAAGTTGTCTATCTTGGCCACCGCTATGGAAGCGCTGTGGTGGTACGAAAGACCGGGCCCATCAAGACCTTTGCCGACATGCGCGGCCGGACGATCGCCATTCCGACCCGCTTCTCCGACGAGCGATTATTGCTGTTTCGCGCCATGAAAGTCTGGGGGATCAAACCGAGTGAGGTCAAGATGGTCGAGATGGCGCCGCCCGATGTTTCAGGCGCACTGGCCGCGGGAGCGATCGACGCGTTTTCGATGGGAGAGCCATTTCCCTCGCAGGCCGAGTTAGGCGGCTATGGCCGTATCCTTTTTCAAGCGCGCGATTACTGGCCCGACTATATGTCGTGCATTCTGATCGTCCGCCAGGACTTAATTGATGCGCGCCCGGATGTTGTGCGGGTGCTGGTGGATGGGATTGCGAGGTCCGGCCTGTGGCTGGATAAGAGCAAGCCGCACAGGGAAGACGCAGCCGATTTCGTAGGCCGCTTCTACTACCATCAACGGCCCGCGCTGCTGCGTTGGGCACTGACCCATCCGATGGATCGAGTGATGTATAGCCCGCTGGCGCCGCACAAGCCGGACTTCGATCTGGTGCGAGACATGATGATCGAAACGGGTGTACTCAACAAGAAGATCGAGTTCGAGGAGTATACGGATACGCGATTTTCCGATGGAGCAAGCTCTGAAACGCCGTGGAAGTATGAGGCAGGCTTAGCGGTTGCCAGGTAAGACGTCGCCAGATACGAGAAGGAGAGAACGATGTTTCGCAGGCAATTTTTTCAACGAATGACATCGGCGGGCGCCGCCGGCATTGCAGTGGCGGGAATGACTGAAGCAGGCCAGTACAGGAAAGTCACTTACCGGGTTCGGGGATTCACCTGCGTTACTTGCGCCGTTGGTCTTGAAACGATGCTCCGCCGGGAGAAAGGGATTGTACACGTAGAAGCCAGCTATCCCAAAGCGATGGTGACGATCGAGTTTGATACTGCGGAGTTTACTGAAGACTCCTTGCGGAAATTTATTGCCGAGATGGGGTTCAGTGTACCGGAAGGACCGGGTCGCTGAAGAGTATGTCCGAAGGCATTGACTATTCGAAGGCTTCGGAGATTTTGACCGGCTGTCTGGCTCTTCGGCAATCACCGGTCGCGATCTGCTTCTCCGAATCCATTCCGGAGGGCATCGGCAAGAACGCAGGTGCTGTTCCCGCAGGATGCAAGTTTTGGGAGGATGCGACACGCGCATCGTTTAGCACCGCGGCATCCGATCACGAGCTGTGCGCGGTAGGCGTCTATACGCACAATCTGCAGCCTTCGACGGGTCAACAAACGGATTTGCGGGATGCTCTGAAAGTATTCAGCGACCTTGGTTACCTAATGGCGGAAGATGTGGCGTCCATCCCGGTTCTACAATCGCGGCCGCAGTATGTGGTCTACAGTCCGCTGGCAGAGACTCCGCTCGCGCCAGATGTTGTCATTTTGTTCGTGAACGCTTCTCACGTGCTCCTGCTCACGGAGGCGACGCAGCAGGTGGAGTCTGAAAATCCCCCGGCGATGGGCAGACCTGCGTGTGCGGTTATCCCGCAAGTGATGAATACGAGGCGCGCGGCATTGAGTCTGGGCTGTTGCGGCGCTCGCACTTACCTGGATGTTCTGACTGAGGATGTCGCTGTTTTTGCAATTCCGGGCGCAAAGCTTCAGGTTTATGTGCAGCGGATCGAGGCGCTCGCGAATGCGAATTCGGTGCTTTCGCGTTTTCACGGGATGCGCAGGCGGGAGATCGAGGCTGGTCACAGACCAACCATCATGGAGTCTTTAGCGGCCTTCGGCGCTTGAAAATCGCGTAGATATCCGGATGGCCGACTATCCTGCCCGTTAGGCGGACGGAAGCGCGCTTGGGAGAGTAATCTGAAGTCTCGCCGTCACGGTCTATCTTCAATCACAGCAGCAGGAGTACAATCATTTGAAGATTGTCTTGTTTTAGCCAGGTTGCCGGCTGTTTTTGGCACGGACATGATTGTCTACGGGGCTCGCGCGTCCCGAAGAGTAATCGGGACTACTGGATCGCAAAAATCGGCAGAAACAAACAGCGAGATATACTACACGTTTCTGCCCTGGAAGCTCGTGGGTGGCAGGTTCTCACCGTTTGGGAATGCCAGTGCGCGAATCAAAGTAAATTGGCACAGATTCTGAACGGCTTTCCTGGACCGGGTAAGCGCGATGAACGGCTTAGAACTGCGGGAATGCATCAACGACGTCGTCGGTAAACTTCATACTGCGGAATACGCGGACCGACCAAGTCTCCTGCTAGGGCAAATACAGGAAGGCATTGGCTATTCGAAAGCTTCGGAAATCCTGGCGTTCTTAGTTTTCAGACAGCCGACGATCGACTCACGGTCGCGACGTTGACACTTCAGACCATGTCACATGGACAGGGTCGCCCTCCATATACGTCTGCGTGTCGTATGAAAAAAACCAGGCTTCGCCTGTTGCCCGCGCCTTTTGAGTTTTCGCTAGCACTCCTTGAGTCTTGGCTACCACCACGAAGTCGATTTTATTTAGCTGTGATGCATACTTCGGTGAATTCTTGATTAGGTCGATGATCAGTGTGGGACTGGTTTAGCTGCTTGGCAAGCGACGCTATAAATGCACTCGTGGTTCCTGCTCGCTTCCTGATGTCAAGGCCGTCGAAAAATCGAGGCTGAAGATGATCGAGAACTGCAGCCCCAGAAACTGCAACTCCGGCGCTGTTTCAATTTTTGCGGCGACGCTTCCGAGCCAGGTCTCATATCGCCTATGATCTTCAAACGCATGAATGGATGTATGCTCAATAGCCAGTCTGCCGCCCCTATCATCCGTAGCAATAGCTACCACATTTCTCGTGTGTTGGGGCAGCCAGCCGGGTCTCGCCGCAAAGCGCCCGTGTTCCAACCATGCAAGAAAAAGCTCCACGACTCGGTTGTCAGATCTAGCTTGCGAAAACCCCTCAAACTAAACTCTCCGAGCATGCTCAGCGTTAGACTTTTGCATTTCGCGCATGATACTTGAATTCTAAACGTGAGAAGGCCAATGCGCTTCGACAAGATACGATTCTTCTATTTCGATGCTCTTTCTTGATGGTCGCTGTGGCCTGCAGCCGACGGCCAGGCGAGTCCCCTGATCTGTGTAGTTGCGCTATTGACGGACGCGCACCCCTGAGCGCTCCGAGCGGATAACGGCAATTCGGACAGAAGTGGCTGGAGACCGCATTTGGGCTTTGAAAGCAATCCTTAGGCGCACCTCCAGAAAGCTCCACACCCGCCAAGTGACCTCGAAACGAAACGGAAATCCACAAACGAAAAAACGGGCCCGCTAGCCAAGTTGAATGGAAAACTTACCCGAGTAGAGTGCATAACCGATGCTAAGTAGATATGGCTCTGCAGTTCTTCCTGGTCGCGCTCAGTTCGATTTTCTTTCTGGTGGATCCGATTGCGACGGTGCCGGTGTTTCTGGTGATGACCAGCGAGCATGGGCCTCGGCCGCGGCGCAGGATGGCACGGCGGGCAGCGATCACCAGTTTTGTGGTGCTGAGCGGGTTTGCGGCCATTGGGCAGGTGATCTTTCGCCTGCTCGGGATTACGCTGGCAGCGTTTCAAACCGCTGGTGGCTTGATTCTGCTGCTGATTGGACTCGACATGGTGCAGGCGCAACGATCACGAACCAAGCAGGTTCCTAACGAGACCGAGGAAGCGACGCATCGGGAAGACGTCGGGATTGTGCCGCTGGGAGTACCGATGCTGGCGGGACCGGGCGCCATATCGACCGTCATGGTGTTCATGGGTCAGGCACGGGAATGGCAGGAAGTGATTGCGGTGCTGGGCGCGATTGCCATCACGTCCACGATCGCTTACATCGCGCTAGCGGCGGCGAGTTATGTGCGCCAGCACATCAGCGATACCGGGATCAACATTATGACGCGCATGATGGGCATGCTGTTGGCTGCCCTCGCGATCCAGTTTATGGCGACTGGGCTGATGACGCTGTTCGGTTTGAATCACGCCCGATAAATGTCAACGAATGTCACTGGACGTTCCGCTGGCGGCCGGCACATAACATTTCAATGTGTAGTCCATCACCATGCGATTGGCGTTGAAGCGCCAGCCGAGGGTGCGGATGGTACGCTTCATGCGCTTGATCCAGCCGTGCGGTAAGCCGTCCTGATCGCGCGTGTAGAAGAGCGGGATGACCTCGTCGCGCAGGACGCGATACAGATCGTCGCCATCACGGGAATCGTGGACGTCCATATTCGAGTGCGTTCTGCCTGTTCCGATTCCGAAGCCGTTCAATCCGTCGAAGGCCTCGGCCCACCAGCCATCGAGGACCGAGAGATTCAGGCCGCCATTGAGAACCACCTTCTGGCCACTGGTGCCGGATGCCTCCAGTGGACGGCGTGGATTATTCAGCCAAACGTCAACGCCCTGCACCAGATGGCGGCCGACATTGATGTCATAGTCTTCGACGAACACGAAGTGATCGCGGAACCGGTGATTCCGCATCAGCTGAGCGATTTCCTGCAGCACCGTCTTACCGGGCTCATCGCGGGGATGGGCTTTGCCGGCAAAGATGAATTGAACCGGGCGCTTGGGATCGTTCACCATGGATGCCAGGAGTTCGATATCACGCAGCAGGAGATTGGCGCGCTTGTAGGTGGCGAAACGCCGTGCGAACCCGATGGTCAATGCGTCGGGACTGAGCAGAGTGCTGAGGCGGATGAGCTCCTCGGGGGATTCATTGCGGCGTTTGGCCTGATGCACAGCGCGTTCGCGGACGAACTCGAGAAGCTTCGCCTTGAGACTGAGATGCGTTTCCCAGAGCTCCCCGTCGTCCACCTTTTCAATCGGTTCCCAAGTGCTGGCGAGACCGCTGTGCTCGTGCCAGCCGGTTCCGAGATTGCGGTCATAGAGGCGGAACATCTGGGGGGCGAGCCAGGTGGGCACGTGGACGCCGTTGGTGATGTGGCCGATGGGCACTTCATCTTCGGGCTTGCCGGGGAAAAGGCCGGTCCACATCTGGCGCGAGACTTCGCCATGCAGAGAAGAAACGGCATTGGCGCGGCGGGAAAGCTTGAGGCCAAGCACGGTCATACAGAATTCTTCCAGGTGATCGCCGGGCTGCTCACGGCCAAGGCTCATCAACCACTCATGCGAAAGGCCCATAGAGTCACGGAGCGGGCCGAGGTGCTCTTCGATGAGCTCGGGGCTGAAGCGATCATGGCCGGCGGGGACCGGAGTATGCGTAGTGAAAACTACTTCGCGGGCCACGCGCGGACTGGCGTCCCTGAAGCTGGAGCCCTCTTCCGACATACGAGTGCGGATCGCTTCAAGAACGGCAAAACCGCTGTGTCCTTCGTTGAGGTGAAGCACCCCCGGGGTGACTCCCATTTCCTGCAGGGCACGATATCCACCGACTCCGAGCAGCAGTTCCTGACGGATACGAATCCGGCGATCGCCACCGTAGAGCCTGGAGGTGAGTTCGCGATCTTCGGGAGCGTTGCCATCGACATCGGAATCTAAGAGCAGCAACTGGCAACGGCCAACCCGGAGCCGCCACACTTTTGCAAAGATCTGCCCTTGACGCGTTTGGATTTTCACTTCGACGGGGAGGCCGTTCCTGCCGATGGCGGCCTCCATGGGCAACTCGCGGACGTCTGCCTGGAGGTACTCTTCCCCCTGCCAGCCTTGGCGATCGAGGAACTGGCGGAAGTAGCCTTGGCCGTAGAACAAGCCGATGCCGATCAGCGGAATGTCGAGGTCGGAGGCGCTTTTGATGTGATCCCCGGCCAGGACACCGAGACCGCCGGAGTAGATGGGAAGCGATTCATGCAAACCGAATTCAGCGGAGAAGTAGGCAACCGGACGCGGGCGTAAGACTCCGGCGTTGATGGCGCCCCAGGTGAGATCGGCGGCAAGGTATTCGCGCTGGCGCCGATAGGCATAGTTGATACGGCCATCAAGCACTAACTCAGAGGCGCGGCGGCTGATCCGGGCGAGGGACAGTTCCTGCAGTAGTGTGACTGGATTGTGATTCAGTTCGCGCCAGCGGGCAGGATCGAGGTCCAGGAAAATGGAGGTGGAATCATGATCCCAGCTGGACCAGAGATTGCGGGCCAGGGCCCAAAGCTTTTCCTGAACAGGCGCGATGAAGCGATCCAAAGTTCGGGCTTCGCTGACAATAGGCGCAACTTCAGACGCACAGTCGACCAGCATCTGGATTTCAGTTTCACTGAAGATGCGCGGGGCAATTGTCTGAACGACGAGCACACCTTGCAGCACTCCGCGGTCGATCAAGGGAACGCCGAGGAAGGACTGATAAGCGTCTTCGCCTGCCTCTTTAAAGTATTTAAACCGCGGATGGGTCCTGACCTGCTCAACGAAGACCGGGCGAACAAGCTCCGCAACTAAGCCGGAGAGTCCTTCATTCAAGGCCAGACGAAGAGTCCCGATGCATTCCTTTCTGAGGCCGATGGTGGCAGCCAGCACCAGGTTGGCGCGATCGGGTTCCAGCAAGAGGACTGAGCAGACCTCGGTTTGAAATCGCTGTGAGATGAGGGCAACAACCTTCATCAGCGTCTCGGCCGGTTTGCCTCCTTCGGAGGTCAACTGGCTGATCTCTTCACTGGTAAGAACTCTGCTCGCTTCCAGGCTTTCGGACGTAGGACTCATTTCCGCAATTCTCCTAAGCGATCCCAATTAGTCGGGATGCGATCAATATGCCATACTCGGGCGCGGAGAGACACTGTCAGCGGTCAGAAGCCGGCGCGGTAAAGCAGGAATACGGCAACTGAAGCTACGAGGCAATAGATGCCAAACAGATACCAGCGGCCACTTTCAAGCCACCCACTCAGCCATTTTAAAGCTAGCAAGCCGGCGGCAAAGGAAAAGACGGCTCCAAGCAGGCTGGGCACGACGGCGGCGGAGAGGCTGATGGAGGGATCGGCTTGGTGGGCCTGAATGAGGCGGAGGGCTTCGCGCGCGATGACCACGGGCGTGAGGACAACGGCGAGAGCGAAGCTGAAGCTTTCGGCGCGATCGCGGCGAACGCCGGTCAGCATGCCGGTGGAGATGGTGGCGCCGGAACGGGAAAAGCCGCGGAACGGGAGGCACAAACCCTGTATCGCGCCGATCGATCCCGATTGGAAAGCGGTCATTTCCGTGCCGTACTCGTCGCGTTGCGGCACCAGGCGCCGGCGTTCCGAAAGCCCGGCGAATAAGATCAGGATACCGGCGCAGGCCAGGGCGGGAGCGATCAGTTCCAGGTGACTGAAGAGCTGTTCCACTTCGGCCTTGTCAGTGGTCTTAAAGGCGAACTTTTCGATGAGCTTGTTGAGAATCTCGCCGATGATGCCGGTGACGACCGTCGCCAGGATGACCTGCGTGGCAAAGCTCTTGAACACCATCGCATTTCTGAAGTAAGTGGCTTCCCATTTCCGCCAGAAGTAAACAATGACAGCAAACATAGTGCCGGTGTGAAGCATCACCAGCACCAGGGTCATCTGCGGAGACGATGGATTGAGGCCCAAGAGCTTCTCGGCTACCACCACGTGAGCGGAACTGGAAACGGGGAGGAGCTCGGCCAGGCCTTGCACGATCGCAAGGATAATTACATACAGAATCGGGAGAGTTGGCATGCGAAAGGTAGGATAGCGCGGGGCGAGGTTTGGATGCCCGGCCCGTAGCGCAAGTACGCGTGAAGCCCACTTCCCACGATCGTCGAATCACCCCATCGTCATCACGAGAGCATCGCCGGCGTTGACGACCTGCCCCGCTGGCGGCCTTTGAGCGATGACTGCCGCGGTCTCCGAGCCGCTTCCGTTGAAGTAATAGGCGAGACCTGCGCCGGTGGCGGCATTCTGCGCCTGCGATCTGTCCAGTGTAAGGACGGACGGCACGATATTGCCCAGAAATGTGCCTGCCGCAAGGTTGTTCCAGCTGTTGCGCCAGTCGGTGAAGTATCCAAGCGAGGTTGCAAGTTGGCCCTTCGCAGTGCTGTAGAACTGCGCTATTCCGTCGTAGGGGTCGTAGAAGAAGAGATCGGTGGTGGTTCCTCCGCTGAAGTTTCCAGGAAGAATAGTATTCCAGGTCCGCGCCCAGACGTTCTTCGAAGAGAGCAGCTTGATGGCCCCTTGGCTGACGCTATAGAATTCACCTAAGCCGGCGTCCGGATCGTAGAACAGAAGATCGGTAAAAGCGTCGCCACCAAAGTTTCCGGGAACGATGGTGAACCAGCTGGAACGCCAGTTGGTGTGAGTTGCGAG
>CBAAAA010000048.1:0-15336 GCA_964658695.1 uncultured Solirubrobacteraceae bacterium
AAGCAGCAGAGCTGACGGGACGACATCCCATGCTGACGGACATCCCATGCTAATGATATTAGTGATCGAGACAAGGAGGGCGTCATTCATGAAAGGCTCGCGTCCCGAGCAGGGAACTCTCACCCGCGACAACGATCGCACGAAAACCGAGGAAACGCGCGCGGTGATCGAACGCATGGTCGATGGCCTGAACGATCATGTCATCGAAGGAATCGGGGCGTTCTTTGCAGACAATTTCCAGTGGCTGGGAAACGCGGGCTGCGGCACGAAGCAGGGCCTTAGTGAATTTCAGGATAACTGGCAGCGGCCCTTCCAGGCGGCCTTCTCCGATAAGGTCTGCATTGACGAAGCTCGCCTGGCTGAGGGCGAATGGATGGCGGCTTTCGGACGGCAGGAGGCGACGCATTCCGGGAATTTATGGGGTTCGCCCCTACCGGCAAGCGGGTCGAGATTCGCTAAATGACTTCTGGCATGTGATGCGGCAGTGGGGCGTCGATCCGTTCAGTGGACATGGATAGGAAGACTTTGACGCCGGCCGCAGAATTCCGCCGCGACCGTGACGCCAAGATGAGGACTTCCTCGCCGACGCCCTGCGCAACGGCACCCGCCGTGCTGTCAAAATCGATCAAGTTCCGCCAGCTTTTCGCAATCGGCTTCGGCCCCATGATCGGCGTTGGCTGGATGCTGATCGCGGGCAGTTGGATCTTAGCAGCCGGTCCAGGTGGCGCGACCATAGCATTCGGCGTGGGCGCGCTCGCGGTTGGGGTGATCGGCCTTACGTACGTGACCGTCTGCGCATTTGAGGTCGTCGCTTCCTCCTGGATCCCGGCGCGCAGATCGTAAACCAAACCGCGAACCAATGCCGTATGTACTCTCGACTCCCACTTCCCCGTTCATCAATACGGCGAATCCTGGCTGATTGCGAGACCGAGACCCGCGCCGCCATACTGCCTTGCAGTTACCGGGTTCGAATGGCCGAAAGAGGCGGCTAATCTGTTCGGCTGTCAAACCGATCCCCTCATCTGTAACTCCAAACTCAATCCAGTCGAACCGTGTCTAACCACAGATTTCCCTTCGGATCTTCGAGGGGAGACGTGACTGAAGATTCAAGTAATCCGTTCGTTTCGCCCAAGTGGCCCCGCTGGCTACCGATTCTTCGAAGTCGTCTGTGATCGGGAACGGAACGTCGGTCTTACGAAAATGATTTTGTCCGCTCGGCAGAACGAACAGAGTGGAATGGCTGCGGATATAAAGGTCGCCTGCCTGATCTTTAGTAACTCCTACCCAGACTTGCCGGGGAACTCCCGCGGGGAGGCGAACTCTCGTATTTGGCTGCCCTTGAGCTCGAACATAGCCTGGTCCGTTGTAGACCAAAGGCGCTTTCTGCCGTGCTAAAGACCGACAAGACCGCAGCACCCTTCGCTGCATTCCACAGTTGAGATGTGTGACCGCTGGTCTGCACCAACCTCGAGTTGTCGCTGCGAACAGCGAACCGTCGGCGGAACGGAAGGGGATGCCAGGAACGCAGCTTGGGATCTCGATCAATCAATATTCTGCCAGTCACCACTTTGACCGGCGCGGAAAATTGCCTCGATGACGCGCATGTTGCCCAAAGCATTTTCGAGTGATACCGGCACCGCCAAGTTATCAAGAATCGCGCGCGAGAAAGCGTCGCCCTGGATAGTGTACTGATCTGCCGTGGGGAATTGCTCGAGGCGCGCATTGCGTCCCGCCAGCTGCGAACCATCGTCGACGAAGATGCGAGTGGGCCGATCGGGAGGAATGTTGTACGGAATCTCCAGTTCCACTCTTCCCTTGGTTCCGAAGACCTGCATGCGCTGAAACGGGACCAGCTGGGTGCTGCAGACGAATGCCGCCTGCCCGGGAGCGAAGTCCAGTAACGCCGACGTGAGACGGTCGGTTTTCATCTCCGGATCACGGTCGATGATGCCAGTGACTCGCACCGGTTCCCGTTCGAAAAGAAAGCGCGCCATCGTGATAGGGTAACAGCCGACATCGAGTAGCGCACCACCGCCGATATCCGCCATGTTCCGGACGTTGTTGGGATCCACGTTGAAGTAGCTGAAGGTGCTGGTGACAGCCCGCAGTTCGCCGATCTCGCCGCCGCGCACAATTTCTCTTGCGCGTAGCCACTGGGGATGTGTCCGCACCATGAACGCTTCACCGATCTTTACGCCTGTTCGATCGCGCGCCTGGATGAGGCTGCGGCATTCTTCGACGGTCAACGCAAGCGGCTTCTCACAAAGTACGTGTTTGCCAGCCTCCGCCGCCTTGACGGACCAGGGGACGTGCAGGTGGTTCGGAAGCGGGTTATAGATGGCGTCGATGTCGGGATCGGCTAAGAGTTCTTCGTAGGATCCATAGGCCTTGGGGATGTGGAGAGCATCTGCGGCCTTTCTTGCTTTATTCAATTCTCTGGAGGCAATCGCGGTCACCTCGGCATGCTCACAGAACTGCATCGCAGGGATTACCTTTCTTACTGCGATATTGGCAACACCGAGCACGCCCCAACGCACTTTTTCTGACATGTCCGAAGTGTCTCATGGGGGTCGGGAATAAGCGCACTGCCGATCAGCTGTCAGACTCGAACCAGCGAAAAGCCGCAGCTTGCAAGCAACCCGGATTCCTTGAGCCTGTCAGCTGCCGGATGACTTAATCGGGCGGTCACACCCGAGCAAGATCTGTAACATCCATTCTGTCCTCCAATCCGTTGTGTGTTGTGATGTGAGTTGCAGATTCAAATTAGGATGCCAATAAGCGGCGGGTAGTTTGTCACTCAAGAAACCAAACTTACAAGTAATGGCTGATCGTAAATGAATTGTGAAGGTAGAACAGTACGCCATGATACGGGGCGCCGTCGTCTGCCAAGCATTGCTGCGGTTCCTTTGTTGTTTGCTTGGGTTCCGCTGATCTCTTTCGCCCATCCTATGGGTAATTTCAGCATCAATCATTACTCACGAATCACCATTCACCAGGGATCGGTAGAGATTCGGTATTTGATCGACAAAGCGGAAATTCCCACGTTCCAGGATATTCGGCAGTTTGATCTGAGACCCAAAGCTGACCATCCCAGCGTCTCCCGCTACCTTGACTTCCAACAGCAGCTTCTGCGGAAAGGGCTGTCTCTGGCTAGCGATGGGGAGCCAATCCGGTTAGCTCTGGTAAGCCGTCAGGTCAAGTTTGCCGAAGGCGCCGGAGGGCTATCAACCCTAAAGATCGACCTCACGTTTTCCGGCAGGCTTCCTGTGGGGACGGACATTCACAAACTGCTATACCTTGACAACAATTTTCCGGAGAGGGCGGGTTGGAAGGAAGTTGTGGTGCTCGGTGAAGGTATTGCCATTCTGGATAGTTCGGCGCCCGGCACTGATCGCAGCCGAGAGCTCACCATCTACTCCAGCGATGCTTTGAACAGTCCTCCACAGCAGACATCGGCTGTGGTTGACTTTCGGGCTACGTTAGTCGCACCGCAGAAGCCGCCAGTAAAGCCAAACGGGATCGTGAGGAAACTGCACCGATCTCCAGAACCGGGGACTGAATCCAAGCTCAAACCCGCTCCGCGGCCCTCGCGGGGGCAAGGGGCGGCAGCGACCGTGCGCGTGCCAGTTGCTTCCCAAACGCCGAACACTCCACGCAACCGTTTCACTCAGCTCATCTCAAACCAAAGTAAGTTGGGATTTTGGATGTTATTGTCCGCCGCACTGATCGCAGCCAGCCTGGGCGCTCTGCATGCGCTTGAGCCAGGGCACGGCAAGACGGTTGTGGCCGCCTACCTTGTCGGGTCGCGCGGCACCGCCCGGCATGCCGTGTTGTTGGGCATTGTCGTCACCGCTGCGCACACGGCGGGCGTGTACCTGTTGGGAGCTGCAACCCTCTACGCATCCCGCTACATCGTTCCAGAGCAGCTCTATCCATGGCTGGGGACGATTTCCGGTTTGAGCGTTGTCGGACTGGGCGTCTTCATCTTCCTGAGACACTGGACGGGAGAAACCGGTGAGCACTCCCACGCACCGGGTGAACTGCATTCCCACTGGTTTCTCTCGGTCTTAAAGCAGGCTACGTTCAAGCCGGCCGCGCAGCCAGCACGTGTTAAGACGATTCACCGGCAGATGTCCCTACGCGAACTCTGCATTCTGGGAGTTACCGGAGGCATTGTGCCTTGTCCAGCCGCGCTGGTGGTGCTACTCAGCGCTTTCTCTCTGCACCGAATCGGCTTCGGTCTATTCCTGATCACGGCGTTTAGTTTTGGATTGGCAGCCGTGTTGGTGGCTGTTGGCCTGATGATGGTTTACGGCAAACGCATGTTGTCCGCTCGTTTGCCCGCCGGGAACGCCGCCCTGCGCTATCTTCCTCTTCTGTCATCCACATTCATGATGTTTCTGGGTGTCGGAATCACAACATCGGCGATCGCCTCTACCCAGCTTTGGAAAGGTTTCTCCCTCGGAGGGAAACTGATTCCTTTCGTAAGTGTGATTCTATTCGGATTGTTTCTGGGCATCCGTCATTCAACCGATGCCGATCACGTAGTCGCGGTGTCCACCATTGTCAGCCGGCAAAAATCGATCGCGAGTTCCGCGACGATTGGATTGCTCTGGGGTCTCGGTCACACTCTGACGATCTTTCTCGTGGGCTCGGCCATCATTGTCTTCGGTGTCGTTATTCCACCGCGGCTCGGTCTCAGCATGGAGTTCTGTGTTGCTCTGATGCTGATCTTACTGGGGGTCTTAAACCTGACCGGCGTCATTCGCTGGACAACGGAACGTTTCACGCCACTGGTCGGCGCGGTCAGGCTCGAAGCAGACGGAGCGCCGCGGTATTCCTTCGATCAGACGCATCAAGCTAATAACTCGCCTTCGCGGTGTATCGAACGCCTGCTTGCGAGAACGATTGGGAAGCTCGGCCTCTACCAAAGTCTTCGCCCTTTTGTGATCGGCTTGGTTCACGGGTTGGCCGGTTCGGCAGCAGTCGCTTTATTGGTACTTTCTACGATTAAGAGTCCACTCTGGTCTACGTTCTACCTGGTGGTGTTTGGCGTCGGCACCATGCTCGGGATGATGGGGATGACCGCGGCGTTATCTGTCCCACTTATTCATGGCGGAAGAAAGTTCTTCCACATCAATCGGCACCTGACAACGATTTCCGGTCTGGTCAGCACCGCATTTGGCTTAGTGCTGGCTTACCAGATTGGCTTTGTCGATGGGCTTTTCAGCTCGCACGTGCGATGGATACCGCGATAAGTAACTAATTAGATCCGTTTATCCGAAAAAAACGTAGATGAAAGAGTAAGAAGCGGCGAAGGAGGATAACCGGCAATCACTTACATAACACGTCAGTCTGGACCAACTCGCGGATGAGTGCGGTTCACTCCCATTTTCAGCGGAAGAGAGTTAGACTTACCGCCCCCCTCACAATCTAAACCATTCCTTAAGAAAGGACCGGGAACAAATGAGAACTTCAATGCAGCACCTTATTTCGATAGGCAGCGCATTTATTCTCGCCAGCGCGCCATTGTTCGCATCCAGCCACAGCGACGCGCCGTTGAGCAAACAGGATCCGCAGACGAACCTCACCGACGTCTACGCTTTTGTCACACCGAATAAGACACTCACCATCGTGGTGAACTGCCGTCCGTTTTCCGAGCCGGGCGATGGCGCGATGTACGAACGATTCGCCAGCGACGCGCTGTACAGCATAAACATCGCTAATCCGGCGAATGGCGAGCTCATTCGGTCTTATGATTTCCGATTCAGCCCGGTGTCTTCGGAAGCCGGAAATTATAAAAACAAGCAAACGATTCTCTCCTACGGGCGCGGAACGACGATCGGCGCAATAGAAACCGTGGGCGATGGCGCTCAAAATTTCACGCAGCTTTATTCAGTAGTCGAGGTGGATAAGCACCACGAAGAGAAACGGGTGCTCGGCCGGTCCTTTACGGTGCCGCCGCCAAACACGGGCTTGCGGATTACGCCCGCCTACAATGACCCTTCCGGTCGAGCCGTCTCAGGCGCCACCACCTTTGCTGGTCTCGATACTTATACTCAGGAAACGGTACACACCACAGAGTCGGGCGAAATCGTATTCGCCGGGTCGCGGGAAGATAGCTTCTTTGCTGATGCGCCCGGCATCTTCGATTTATTAGACCCGCGCATTCTGGGCCCGGATGGACACGGCCAAACCGGTAACGGCGTGGATGGGTTCAAGGGATACAACGTGCTGACTTTCGCTATTCAGATTCCTCTTGCGAACCTCCCCGGTCCCATCGCTTACACGGACGCTTTTACCGGCCTCTCACACGGTCTGGGCGTTTATGCTTCGGTGAGCCGGCGGCGCATCACGCTGCGCAGCGCTGACGCCGACAACATCAACGAAGGTCCCTGGATCCAGATCAACCGCCTCGGGAATCCGCTATTCAACGAGGTCCTGGTGGCCATTCAAGACAAAGACAACTACAATCGCGACGAGCCGAAACATGACGCAGCCCGATACGCCAAGTACGCGTCAACTCCAGAGATCGCGCTTCTTATCAACGCCGTCTTTGGAACCGGTTTCCCGACATCAAAGCGGAGCGACCTGGTCGCCGTTTATATCCCTGACGTTCTTCGCGTGGATACCGTCACCGGGCCTGTGCCTCTGATTGGACAGGGGGGCAATCGCCTGAGCGGCCTGGGTGGTGACACGACAGGTGGCAAGTGGAGCGGTTGGCCGAACGGACGGCGGCTCGGGGACGATGTTGTGGACATTGCTTTGACAGCGGTCGCAAGCGGACCAACGTTCTCGTCGATATTCCTCCTGGGCGACAATGTGAACCACAACGATCAGACCTACAATTTCGTGTTTCCCTACGCGGCAACACCGAACTCGGGCACCAACAACTCAAAAGACTCAAACACCTTCTAAACAGGACCTGCATGCTTCCACACAGCTGTCTGAGGATCGTTGTGGCGCTATTGGTTGGGCCGGTCTTCTTGCCGGCCCAATCGGTACGCCCGACTGTTGATAGTGAGATTAGTAAAGCCTCTGAACTCGCGCGTTCCCACCCGACCGATGCCGCCTGGTCGCGCTTAGGCGATGCCTTTATGCAGAAGGCCCGCGAAACCATGGACCTTTCTTACTACGCGCGCGCCGAGGAGTCTTATCGCAAGTCGCTGGCGCTGAATCCCGGTTATGCGAACGCGCTGGGTGGAATGGCCTGGGTGCTGAGCGGCCGGCATGAGTTTGAGCAAAGTATCGAGTGGGCTAAGAAGGCCTTACAAGCCGAGCCGAACCGCGCAGACGCATACGGGCTCCTGGGCGATGCGGCGACGGAAATGGGTGACTACGAGTCTGCGTACGAGGCTTACCAGAAGATGCTCGATCTGAAGCCTGACATTGCTTCCTATAGCCGCGCTTCCCATCTGCTCTTTGTAACGGGAGGCTATCGAAAAGCAACCCTGTTGATGATGAAGGCAATCGGATCCGGCGGGGCTTATCCCGAAAACAAAGCCTGGTGCATTGCGCAGATGGCGCTGCTGGATTTTGCGCAGGGCGGCTACGTTCCCGCCGAACAATTACTCAGTCAAGGACTAAGAGACACTCCGAACAACTATCATTTGTTGGCGGCGATGGGTAAGGTCAAGGCGGCGCAGAAGGACTTTTCGACTGCCATCGAGTATTACAAGAAGGCGCAGGCGATTGTGCCACAGCACGAAGTCGTAGTGGCCCTCGGAGATTTGTACACGATCGAAGGCCACCCCGAAGAGGCTAACCGGCAATATGCATTGGTGGATGTGATCCACCAGTTGAACAAAGCGAATGGCGTCGTCGGAGACTTGCAGATGGCGCAGTTCCTGGCGGACCATGATAGAGATCTGGACGAAGCGTTGCGGCTCGCCGAAGCGGAGTACAAGACCCGTCCAACCGTTTATGCGGCAGACACGCTGGCATGGTGCTACTACAAGAACGGTCGTCTTCCAGAAGCCAGAAAATACAGCGCAAAAGCGATGAGCCAAAACACACCGGAGGCCATGTTCTCCTATCACAGAGGGGTGATTTTGGCTAAGGCCGGTGAGATCGCCGACTCGCGACGGGCTTTATACCAGGCATTGAGCCAGAATCCCTACTTCGATCCACTCGCAGCCTTGGCTGCTATGAAAATGGTGAATGATCTGGGGGCACTCGCCCGCGTGAGTAAGTAAAGTCACAGGGAGCGGCTGTGAGGCATCCCAAAAACCTCGCACCAGACTCTGTGGCGAAACTTACAGCCGGACGATCTTAGGGGAGCGGAAACCCTTCAACGCATTACGCGTATCGACAATCAACTTACTCCGTTCCAGCACGGCGGTGTAATCCACACCCCGGTGATCTGTCACAATAACAACGCAGTCGGCCTCCACCACACTAGCGAGAGTATCTTGAGAGACAAGATCAGTTCCGTCCAGATTGATAGACGAGACAAACGGATCGGAGAAGGTCACCTTCGCTCCGAGTCTCTGAAGCAGGTGAATAATATCCAGAGCCGGGCTTTCGCGCACGTCATCGATATCGCGCTTGTAAGCCACACCTAAGATGTGAATGTGTGAGCCGCGCACTGGCTTTGTAACATCGTTTAGTGCGTTCTGAACTTTCTCGATGACAAATTCCGGCATCCGTCCATTGACATAGCCGGCAAGCTCAATAAATCGCGCCTCCATCCCCGCCTCTTTGCTCTTCCACGACAGATAAAAAGGATCGATGGGAATACAATGGCCACCCAGCCCTGGACCGGGATAGAATGGCATAAATCCGAACGGCTTGGTGGCGGCGGCATCTATGATCTCCCAGACATCGATCTTCATGCGATCGCACATGATGGCCAGTTCGTTAACCAGTCCGATGTTGATCATGCGAAATGTGTTTTCGAGCAGCTTGACCATCTCGGCTACGCGTGTGGAGCTTACCGGCACAACGGTTTCCAGCGCCTGCGCATAGAACAACGCCCCAATCTCCGTACACATCGGCGTAATGCCGCCCACAACCTTGGGGATGTTGACGGTCTGGAAGCGGGCGTTGCCCGGATCGACGCGTTCGGGAGAGAAGCAGACGAAAAAATCTTCCCCGACCTTGAGACCGGACTCTTCCAACGTCGGAAGAATCAGTTCGTCGGTTGTGCCGGGGTAAGTAGTCGACTCCAGCATGACAAGCAGGCCGGCGTGAATGTGCTTGGCAATACCGTCTCGGGCGGCGACGACATAGCTCATGTCCGGGTCTTTGGTCTTGCGCAATGGGGTCGGAACGCAAATATCAATGGTGTCTAGTTCCTCAATCACCTTGAAATCAGTAGTCGCGCGCAGTCTCCCACTCTCAACAAGCGGACGAAATATCTCATCGGGAACATCCTTTATATAGGAGTGTCCGCTATTAAAGGCATCCACTTTGGCCTGCAAAACGTCGATGCCAACCACATCGAATCCCGCGCGTGCAAACTCTACAGCCAGCGGCAGGCCGACATAGCCGAGGCCGAGTACGCCGACTCGGGCTGTCCTGTTCTTGATACGCTCCTTCAGCGTGGCAGCTGAAGTTGCGCCCTGAGACACCTGGTCTACAATTTCAGAAATCAACGAAGAACCTTCCTTCGGCAACAAACTCGGCCGGGCCAGTCAGAAACACGCTCTCATCCCACCTCAGACGCAGAGTACCGGCGGGAGTGCGAATTTCTACAGGACTGTCGATGTCTTTCCTGAGGATACCAGCGGCGGCCGCCCCGGTTGATCCGGTGCCGGAGCTTTTCGTCTCTCCTGCGCCGCGTTCGTAGAAGACGGCCTCAATCGTGTGCCGATCGAGCACTCGTACAAAGGAGACGTTTGAACGTTTTGGGAAGCGCGTATGTCCTTCCGCTTCAGCGGCGGCGGCGCGCCAGTTGGCGGGCAAATCTGTCACGAATATCGCGCACTGCGGATTGCCGACGTTCAGCAAACTGGCGTCGAAACGAGTTCCGGCCAAGTCCAGTTGTGCATGCAATTCTTCCAGCTCGGGAATGCCCATATTCATCTCGAACAGATATTGGTTACTGTTCTGTGACAAAAGAGTGAGTTGCTTGGGCCCTGCTGCTGTGGTGATCGTCACAAGTGGTCGCTGAACCACTTCATTTCGAATCGCGAAGGCGGCGGCGCAGCGTGTTCCGTTTCCGGAGATCTCGGGTTCACTGCCGTCGGAGTTGAAAAGCCGGGTCCGCAGGCCGCCGGGAGCTTTCCATACCAGCATCCACCCGTCCGCGCCGACCCCGGTGTTTCGTGCGCAGATGCGCACTGCGAGTTCAGGGAGACTGGTTACCCCTGCCATCTCGTCTCCCCAGGTCAGCAGAAAATCATTCTCATCGCCGTGAAGTTTGACGAACGGGATCGTGATCATCGAATCATTATCCGGCGGCGATAGATTTCGAGAGCCGGGGCTCCTTTAACGACGATTCGCTGCACCAGTTCGAAGGCGTTCGGATCGGCATGCAGAGATTTGGAGAGTGTGTCTCCTTCCTGTGCGACCGCCCAGGCAGTATCATATGAGAGGGCAGGCCGCAAGCTGGCGCCATACCACGCCGGAATGTTAGCGACGTTCAGTGTTTCCGCCAGCGGGATTCCAGCGCGGCAAAAAACGCCGGTGACATCGCTCGCACTGGCCAGGATCCCTTCACCGCGCAGATAAACTCTCTGAAAGTAAGCCGCGCCTTCCGCCGTCCACGCGCGTCGTGCGATAGAGTTCACCTGCGACTCCTTCCAGCAGATCCAGCTCCCCCGGGAGGGTTGTACAATCCAGGGCAGTATCGCGATCGCCGGGAGCACATAGGACAGATTCCTCCACTTCGGAGGCAGCGCCGCGACGATCGCGCCGCACGCGAAGGCAGCAGCCACAACAACTACGCAGGCGTAGCGGGTGTTGTAATAGCTGTTGAAGTAGCGCGGTCCGTACACCGGGTTTCCAGAGGAGTGCATGCTCCAGACGTAAAACAGGGGCGTCAGACAGAGGAAGCCAAGCGGTGAGAAGCGTTCGGTAGTAATCGAACAGGCGCAGCCGATCACCCCCAGAACAAGTAGCGGCCAGCCCGCGCAGAGATGGGCGGCGTCCACGTAGTAAAAGAAAGCTTCGGCCCAATTATGCAGGCCAGGATACGGCTTGCCGCCCTGTATCGCGAGAGCGGAGTACGGGCCGTTGTAGAAATCTAGCGCGTTCCCGGTGAGCCACCAGGAATGTCCAGCCCAGTAGAGCGGCACGAGGGATCCAGCGCAGATAACCAAAATGGCAAGGCGCACTTTTCCGTGCTTTGCGTATCCGGCAAACCACAGCGCGGAGAACGGGATCAGGAACCACCCGTCATATCGGGTCAGACACATCCAATCGAGCGCAGCCGAGCCTAGCGCGACATATGTATGCGACTGTGTCAGGCGGAACTGCACCAGCGACAGCAGCAGCAGACCGGTTCCGGCCATAAAGACCTGCTCGGTCATGGGAATCGAGGCGAGATAAAGAATATTCGGGTTGAGTGCCAGGCAGGCAATTACGACCGAGGCAGCAAGCGCATTCTCATACACCTGACGCGCGGCGATGTAAAAACAGGCGCCTGCTGCGACGAAGCATGCGGCCACCGGAATGCTTCCGGCAAGCCCCGTCGACCACAACCAGTTATTCGCGACGAACGGGACGCAGAGAACATGAAGCAGCGGCAGCCAGACGTTCCCGATCTGGTTATAACCCGGGGTGCGGGAATCTAAAAAGCCGCGGGCAATATTCAGATGAGACTGTGCATCGCCGTAATAGAGGAGATATCCCTGGTGATAGAACCAGGAAACCGCGACGCCGATGAGGAGCGTCAGACAAGTCGCTGCGAGTGCTGCCTGTTGGACAAGCCGGTTAGAACTCGGTAAAGCGGCGGAACTCTTCAAATCGCGCGTCGATGTCCTTTCGGGTGAGCGTGCGGAAGCGGTCCACCCCAAACTCCTCGCAGCAGAAGCTTCCCATAACAGAGCCGTAAATCACAGCGCGGTGTAGTTCAGTCGGATCGAAATTGCCAGTGCGAAGGTCGAATCCACGCTCGGCGAGATACCCGACAAAGCCTCCGGCGAAACAGTCGCCAGCCCCGGTTGGATCGAAGACGTCTTCGAGCAGATAGCCGGGCACCATGAACAATGAGTTCTTCCGGAACAACATTGCCCCGTATTCGCCGCGTTTGATGATCAAGGTGTTCGGGCCCATAGCCAGGATCTTGTCGGCCGCTTTTCGCAAGTTGGTCTCGTGAGCCAGCATGCGCGCTTCCGAGTCGTTGATGAGCAGAAAGTCCCAGTCCTTGATGGTTTCGAGCAGCTCTGCACGGTAATCGGAGATCCAGTAGTTCATCGTATCTCCGCCGACGAACCGTACGCCGGCCATTTTTTGCTGCACGTCGCGCTGTAGTTTGGGTTGAATGTTGCCGAGAAAAAGATAGGGCTGAGCGGGGTAAGAAGGCGGCAGTTTTGGCTGGAAATTCGCAAACACGTTCAGGTCGGTCTGCAGAGTCGTGCGGTCATTCATGTCGGCCGAGTAGACTCCAGACCAGAAAAACGTCTTGCCCGGCATCTCTTCCAGGCCTTGTAGGTCCACGCCCTTATTTGCAAGCAACTCTCGATCTTCGGGGTCAAAATCTTCTCCGACGACGCCGACGATCATCGGTTTGGTGAAAAAACTGGCGCTCAGTGCAATGTAGGTGCACGCGCCGCCAAGGGTTCGTTCCCGTTTTCCATGGGGTGTTTCGATCGCATCATAGGCAACCGACCCGACAACAACTAATGACATCGCTTGAATTGTAGCGAGGGGGAGGCTTTGTCACTATAGAAAGCGCAGCTATGGCCGATACAATAGGGTGTGGGGCCTGAAGAAACCAAGACAGTACCGGAGATTTTCGGCGTATTCTGGTGTGTCTTCGGGACATTGGCTACTTTGTTCCTCGCAAGCCGGGTCCGTGTGCCGAAACGGATCGCCTATCTCTCGGCCGGCTTGCTGATTCTGGGCTCTTATGTGACGAGCGAAAAAACGATGCCCCGGCTGTGGGCCAACCATGTGGGCGCGACTTTCCGTCAGTGGACGGGCTCACTCATCGAAATCTGGTGGTTATGGGCGATCGTGGCCGCGCTGATGATTTCCCTGTTCAGAGTGTTCAAGGGTCGCAAGCGGGCAGCAACTCCCGGGCGTCGTCAGTTTCTCCGGGCATCGACTGCGGCGGTTTGCGCTGGTATTCCCGCTGTGACCCTAGCCGCGGGCGTGATCACTCGCAAGGATTTTCTGATCAACGAAGTCGATATCTCGTTCCCCAATTTGCCAAAGGACCTCGAGGGATTGCGGCTGCTGCAGATTAGCGATATCCATATGGGGGTATTCTTTTCGGCAACCGATCTGCGGCGTGTGGTCGACGCCAGCAACAATCTGCGGCCGAATATCGCTTTTGTCACCGGAGATTTGATCACCACCCAGGAAGACCCGCTGGATCGCTGCATCCAGGAACTCAAGCGATTGCGCTCCGACGCAGGAGTATGGGGCTGCATGGGCAACCACGAGTTGTATGCGAAAGTCGAGGATTATACAAAACGGGAGGCGGCCAAATATGGCATGGATTTTCTGCGCGAAGAAGCCAGATCGCTGCGCTTTGGGGGTAGCCGGCTGAATCTGGTGGGAGTGGACTTCCGGCCGTGGCAACGCCTCGGGGAAGTCGACGGCCTGCTGGAACCGGGTCAGTTCAACCTGCTGTTGGCCCATACTCCTGAAATTTTCCCTTACGCCGCTAAGAAAGGATTCGATCTCACACTCTCCGGCCACACGCATGGGGGGCAGATTAACGTCGATGTGCTTGGAACCAACTTCAATGTCGTGGACCTGCACACGCCATACACGAAGGGGCTGTACCGGCTGCCCACCTCTGCCATCTATGTCAATTCCGGGCTTGGGACTATCGGGTTGCCGATACGTATCGGTGCGCCACCGGAGATCACGCTAGTACGTTTGTGCAAATCCTGATTTTGAGCGACCTTCACGCTAACTGGCAAGCTTTACAAGCCGTGCTGGCGGATGCTAAGGGCGAATATGACCAAATCGTCTGTTGTGGGGACATCGTCGGCTACAATCCGAATCCGAGCGAAGTTCTGGATTGGACGCGCGCCAATTGCAGTGCCCTGGTGCGCGGTAACCATGACAAAGTGGTGGCCGGGATCGATGACATTGAATGGTTCAACGACATCGCCAAAGTGTCCGCGCAGTGGACCATGCATGTGCTCTCAAGTAACCAGCTGAATTTCCTGAGCGATCTTCCGGTTGGTCCATCCAAGCTGGAGCACTTCCATATCTGGCATGGGTCGCCCGCCGATGAGGACGAATACGTTTCCGCGCCCGCGGAGGCGGTGCCGCGCTTCTCCGCCTTGGAATTACCGCTGGCATTCTTCGGCCACACTCATTTGCAAGGCGGCTTCTTTTCCAAGTACGGGAGAGTCGGGGCAATTCCGCGAGTCCCTCCCAATGAGCACCAGGTGTATTTCATGCTGGAGCCAGACACGCTCTATATGGTGAATCCCGGTTCCGTAGGTCAGCCGCGCGATCGTGATCCTCGCGCCGCTTATGCCCTCTATGACCCGGACACGAAAATGGTGACGCTGCGCAGGAAGGCCTACGATATGGACCGCACAGCCGCTTTGATCAAGAAGGCCGGGTTGCCTGACGTGCTTGGCTTGCGTTTGTTTGTCGGGCAGTGAAGCGAGTCAGTCCTGCAACTGACCTGGCAGGGTTACTACGGGCTCGATTTGCAACAGAGGCGATCGCGACGATTGCCCGCTCACGGACGATTCTTCAAACCAGGCTGCAAGTTTGGCCGCCGCGGTTTTGCCCAGAACGCGGGCGAGTTCTTCTGGCGGAGCCTGACGCACGCGCTCCAGGCTGCCAAAAGTCTTCAGCAGTTTCTGCACCGTCCGTTCGCCGATTCCAGGCACTTCGTGAAGCTCCGACGTCAGTCGGTTCGCATTTCGCCTCGTTCGATGGAAAGTGACGGCAAATCGATGGGCCTCGTCTCGAATCTGCTGCACAAGATGCAGCATGGGCGAGAACTTATCTAAGATGATCGGTTCGTTCTCCTGCCCGTAAACATAGATCCACTCTTCGCGCTTCGCTATCGAAGCCAGCGGTTGGTCCGTGACGCCGATCGCCTCCAGCGCCTCAGCCGCCGCATGTAACTGGCCGAGACCGCCATCGACCAGCACCAGGCTGGGGAACGCCTGTTTCTCTTCCTGCATCCTGCCGTATCTGCGCGTAATCACTTCGCGCAGGAAGCGAAATCATCGTTGCCCACCACGGTTC
>CBAAAA010000049.1:0-15328 GCA_964658695.1 uncultured Solirubrobacteraceae bacterium
GCTCGAACTCTGGTGCGTTGCCGATGATGGCCGGCGCTGGAAACTGGAATTCAATGTCCGGGAACGTGCCGCCGCATGAACGTAGGAATTGACCTTGGCACAACGAATTCGGCTGTGGCTTACATCGATCCGGTGGAAGCCGCTGAATCGGACTTTCCTCCGATCCACGTTCTTCCCATAGAACAGCAGGTGGATGCGAATCGGACAGCAGCTCTGCGCACTCTGCCATCCTTTCTTTATCTGAGCGAGCCGCCTGTCGCCGGCGCCTATGCCCGCGAACAGGGTGCGCTTGTGCCCACAAGGACGGTGCATTCGGCAAAGTCCTGGCTCTCGAACTCGGAAGCGGATCGCACTGCAAAAATCCTTCCGTGGGATTCACAGGAAGAGGGACGGATCCTTTCTCCCGTGGATGCTTCCGCCCGATACTTAGCGCACATGGCCGGCGCCTGGAAGAATGTGAAGGGCATAGGCTTGGCGGATCAGGATGTAGTCCTCACGGTCCCGGCGAGCTTCGATGAAGAGGCGCGGGAACTCACGGTGCAGGCTGCTCGTGAAGCCGGTATCGAGAAGTTGACGCTGCTGGAGGAACCGGCGGCCGCCTTTTATGCCTGGATCGCGGGCCACCTTGCGCGCTCCAATAAAGATCTTTTTGATGGCCAGATTGTTCTGGTCTGCGACGTGGGCGGCGGCACCAGCGATTTCACTCTGGTGCGTGTGGACCGTGATGGAGATCGCGTGCAGTTCACCCGAACCACGGTCGGGCGTCACCTTCTCCTCGGCGGCGATAATCTCGACCTCACGATCTCGTGGCTGGCGGAATCAAAGCTGGGAAAACCTCTCTCGCTTCGCCAGCGTAGCGCTCTGCGACGTCAAAGCTCCGCTGCTAAGGAGAGGTTGCTTTCAAGCGGAGGACCCGATGCCGTCGATGTGACAATTGTCGGCACTGGATCTTCTTTGATCGGCGGAACACTTAGGACGACCATCACGCGAGAGGAAGTGCTGGAGCTGGCGCTTTCCGGGTTTCTTCCGCCTTGCGAACTTAATGAGAAGCCGCAGCAGGAAAAGCAAAGTGTCTTTCGCGAACTGGGTCTTCCTTACGTCGCCGATCCAGCCATCACGCGCCACTTAGCGGAGTTTCTGGCAGGCGCAACAGGGGCCGAACGAGGCATCGATGCCATTCTCTTCAACGGCGGATTCTTCATTCCGCCTATCTTCCGTGAAAGGGTGCGCGATGTGGTGGAACACTGGTTCGGACGCAAGCCCCTGCTGTTCGAAAATCAGGATCTCGATCTGGCGGTTGCAATCGGCGCCGCTTATTACTCATACGTCCGGGCTTCAGGTGCGGGCGTTCTGGTGCGCGGCGGTCTGCCCCGAGCATATTATCTGGGAGTGGAAGATAGCGGTTCCTCTTCGATTCGAACGGTCTGCCTGATGCCGCGCGGAACCGAAGAAGGGCAGGAGATCCAACTCGCCCAGCCCGAACTGCAGCTGCTTGCCAACACCCCAGTTGCCTTCCGTTTGTATAGTTCGCTCAGCCGCACCGAAGATACGGTCGGCCAAGTCGTTTCGTTCCCTTCTGGTACTGACATGCTGGATCCGGCGAGCGATCCGCGTCTGCATGCGCCTCTGCGCGCAGTGATCCGGTTTGGCAAGGGTGGAGAACGTCTTGTGCCGGTGACCATTGGTGCTCGATTGAGTGAAGTCGGCACGCTGGAGACATGGGCTGAGTCGAAGGTTAGCGATCATCGCTGGCGTCTTCAATTTCAACTGCGCAAGACCACTGACGCCACCGGCTCTGCTGCAGTCTCGGCTGTTCGTTCAACCGCTGTCGTGACTGCGGAATCACTTTCGAACGCGGACGCCCTGATTACGCAAGTCTTTTTAAAGAGCACATCGACAATCCCGCCGGAGCAGTTGCCCGCACGCCTGGAACAGGCACTCGGTCTTGGTCGTTCTTCCTGGCCGCTTGCCACCATTCGGGCGCTGGCGGACAAATTGCTAGCGCTTGCCGATGGCCGCCGGAAGAACGCGCCGCATGAAGCTCGCTGGTTGAATCTGACCGGCTTCTGTCTGCGTCCGGGCTTCGGCTTTCCCGGAGATGATTACCGCATTGAACAGGCGCGACGCATTTACGCCGGCGGGCTGACCTTCGGCAATCAAGTGCAGTGCGAGATCGACTGGTGGATCTTCTGCGGGCGCATTGCAGGCGGCCTCAATCGTAATCAGCAGGGCGATATCTTCCAGCGTTTATCTGCCATCCTTCTGCCCAAGCAAAAGAAGCAGGTCCGGATGAACCCCAGCCTGTTGCGCGAAATGTGGCGCACCGCCGCGAGTCTCGAACTGCTGCCGCAGCAGACCAAAGCGCAACTGGGCGACGGGCTCCTTGGAATGGTGAAACGGGGAGAGATGCTGGAGGTGGCGGTCTGGTGCCTGTCGCGCCTTGGCGCCCGAAAACTGTTCAGTGGACCCATCAATCTGGTGGTGAGTGCGGCGGTAGCGGCGAAATGGGTGGAAGCCATGCTGCGCCTTCCGCACACGCCGGCATTGCTCGATGCAGTCGTACACATGGCGCGACTTACCGGAGACAGCGCGCGTGATCTTGCCCCTTCGACGCTCGACGCCGTGCGGCGGGCCTGTGAGACCAGTCCACGAGCTGCGGATCTGTTGCGTCAATTATCCGGCGAGGGCGATGATCTGGCCGCATCCAGCCGGGTCTTCGGCGAGGATCTTCCCGCCGGCCTGGTGCTTGTCGAGACCGTTGCACAGTAGCCGATGCGCGAAACCGAGATCGTTCGCCGCATCAGCAAACTACGGCAGACCCGCAATCCGGATGTCATTCAAGGAATCGGCGATGACTGCGCCATCGTTCGCCTTCAGACTAAGTCAGACCTGGTCTTCACTACTGACTTCGTGCTGCAGGACAGGCACTTCAGCTTAAAGACGCACCCGCCCGAAGCAGTCGGTCACAAAGCGCTCGCACGCAGCTTGTCCGATCTTGCGGCGATGGGGAGCGATCCGGTGTTTTGCCTGGTGTCACTTGCTTTGCCTGCAGAGCTCACGGGCGAATGGATGGACCGTTTCTACCGGGGTTTCCTCAAGCTGGCCGGCGAGTTCAAAATCACACTTGCCGGGGGCGATTTGTCCAACTTCGACAGAGTGATCGTGGACGTAATGTGTTGTGGAAAGTTACCCAAAGGCACTGCTCTTCTGCGCAGCGGCGCCAAACCAGGCGACCGCATCTTCGTTACCGGCTCGCTTGGCGCTGCCGCTGCTTCCAACTGGCTGCGTGCGCCGGAACCTCGCATCGCCGCCGGCCGCAGGCTGCGCAAGCTTGCATCAGCCTGCATGGATCTGAGTGACGGCCTGTCACTTGATCTAACCCGTCTCTGCAACGAGTCCAAAGTAGGTGCTGAACTTACTTCAGAAGCAATACCGCGGTCGGAGAGTGCAACGCTCGATCAGGCGCTCAACGGCGGGGAGGACTACGAACTCTTGTTTACCGCCGCTCCCGCCGTCCGTGTTCCAAAACGTATCGGAAACTTACCAATTACAGCGGTCGGCATCGTCACTTCGGGAAAGAAAGGCAGAATTACCCTCGATGGCCGTCCTCTCGCCGTCGCCGGCTTCGACCATTTCGACCACAACTGAAGGTCCATGAAGTAACCTGGAGATACAGCCTCTCCCTCTTGTATGTCGCAGTTGCGCTATCTCACTCCGCACGGCATCACGGTCACCCGGAACAGCTCCAAGGTGCCTTATTCGCGTGGGTTGACGCATATTCTGCGGCAGCTTGATTCGAAAGCCGGCGTCTATCTTTCCTCCGGTTACGAATATCCGGAACGCTACTCGCGCTGGGACGTGGCCAGCATTGCGCCACCCATCGAAATCGTCGGACACGACCGCAAGCTCACGATCAATGCGCTGAATGAACGCGGGCAGGTTCTGATTGGCATTCTGCTGCCGCTCATACAGAAACATCCGCACGTCCAATCGATGTCGCGTACTCTCGACACGCTCACCCTCGAGATGAAGCCGCTCGCGAATCGTTTCCCCGAGGAAGAGCGCAGCAAGCAACCGTCGCTTTTTTCTCTCATTCGGGCGCTCATCGCCGAGTTCAAGACTTCCGAAGACTCGCGGCTGCTGTTAGTGGGGGCATTTGGCTACGATCTGTTGCTGCAGTTCGATCCGATCCGCCAGCGTCTGCCGCGTTTGTCTCAAAAGGACATGCACCTCTTTCTCTGCGATGACATCTACTTCATGGATCGCAAGAAGGAGACCATCGAGCGTTATCAATACGACTTCTCCACGCCTGAACTGAGCACGATAGGGCATCCCTGCACTACTCCGAAAATTAAGAAGCATCGCATCCAAAGCTTTCGCGCCGAGATCGAATCCGATCACACGGCTAAAGAGTATATGGACAAGGTGGACGTAGTGCGCGAGGGCATGCGCCAAGGCAACTTCTACGAAGTGGTGCTGCGTCAGACGTTCAGCGCGCCCTATGACGGCAGTCCTTCCGAACTCTTCCAGCGAACTCAAAAGTCGAGCCCCAGCCCCTACGAGTTCCTGCTACAGATGGGCGATGAACAATTGGTCGGCGCGTCGCCGGAGATGTTCATCCGCATTGAAGGCGATACCGTCGAGACCTGTCCGATTGCTGGAACCGCGCGGCGTTCGGGCGACCCCATCCGCGATGCGGAAAGTATTCGCGAACTGCTCAACTCCACCAAGGAAGAGTCGGAGCTCACGATGTGCAGTGACGTCGATCGCAACGACAAGTCGCGCGTCTGCGTGCCCGGTTCAGTGCGGGTGATCGGACGCCGGCTGATCGAAGCGTACGCCGGACTGTTTCACACCGTGGATCACGTCAAGGGAACGCTGATGCAGGGCTTCGATTCGCTCGATGCTTTTCTGACGCATATGTGGGCAGTCACCATCATCGGAGCTCCGAAGAAGGCCGCGGCGCAGGCGATTGAAGATCTCGAAAAGGACGCACGCGGATGGTACGGCGGCGCCGTCGGCATGGTCAGCCTGAATAGCGGCGACATCAACACCGGCATCCTGATCCGCACGGTCCACTTGAAGGAAGGCGTGGCGCGCTATGGCGCAGGCGCGACGCTGCTCTACGACTCCGATCCTTCTTCGGAAGACAAAGAGTGCCGGCTGAAGGCGACGAACTTTTTTCGGGCTTTGTATCCAAAGATTGCCACCGGGCCTGAGGCCCACCGCACGCGGAAAGTCGGCGAAGGTGTGCGCCTGCTGCTGGTCGATAACGACGATTGCTTCATTCATACGCTTGCCAATTATGCGCGGCAAACCGGAGCGAAGGTCTCTACCTATCGCTCGAATGTCGCACTCGAAGTCATCGATCGGGAGAAGCCCGATATCGTGCTGATCTCCCCTGGCCCCGCGCGGCCCGCGGATTTCGGCGTGCCTGACTTGGTGCAAGAACTTGCCAAACGCCACATCCCGACCTTCGGCGTGTGTCTTGGGCTGCAAGGCATGGTGGAAGCGTTTGGTGGAAATCTCAACGTACTGGACTATCCGATGCATGGCAAGGGTTCGCTTGTGACACATCATGGGCCGGGCATTTTTCACGGGCTCCCGTCGCCCTTTCGCGTAGGTCGCTACCACTCGCTTTACGCCGATCGTGCAACGCTGCCAGCTGTCCTCGAGATCACGGCCGAATCTGAGGACGGCGTCATTATGGGGATACGACACCGCGAGCTGCCGATGGAGGCCGTTCAGTTCCATCCCGAATCGATCCTGAGCTTAGAGAAGGACTGCGGCTTACGCCTGATCGAGAACATGATTGAGGCTTATTCGCGGATGCACGTTGCCCAAAAATCCTAGTGTTGCGGTGGTAGGCGGTGGGCTAGCCGGACTTGCGACATCGGTTGCGCTCGGTTCCGCCGGGTACTCGGTCCAGTTGCTTGAGGCGCGCCCGTTTTTGGGCGGCCGCGCGACCTCCTATCCGCTCAACACGGCTGACGATCAGACCACTACAATCGACAATTGCCAGCACATACTGCTGCGTTGCTGCACCAACCTCATCGACTTTTACCGGCGGCTGGGCGTGGCGGACCGCATCCACTTTCATCGTGAGTTCTACTGGATCGAGCCGGGCGGAAGAACGTCAGTGATGAAGCGCGGCCTGCTTCCGGCTCCACTGCACTTCACTGAATCGTTCGCCACCTTAAAGTTCCTCTCCATGTCCGACAAAATGGCGGTCGCCAGCGGGCTGCTTGCAGTGAAGTACGAGTACGGCAAGCGCGCCGATCTCGAAAGCATCACTATGCTGGACTGGCTGCGCGAGAAGAAGCAAACACCAGTGGCGATTGAACGCTTCTGGCGTCAGGTGCTGGTCAGCGCAATCAATGAAGAACTCGATCGCATGGCCGCCATACATGGCCTGCAGGTCTTCTATCTCGGCTTCCTTTCGACAGCCAACTCGTACGAGATGGGTATTCCGACCGTGCCACTCGGCGATCTCTATTCAGATAAGGTCTGGGCGGAATATCCCGACGTAAAAATCACGGAGCGCTGTAGCGCCCAGCAGATGCAGATCGTTGATGGACGAGTGGCGTGCATTGGCACCAATGAAGGCCCGGTCAAGGCCGACGCTTACGTGCTTGCCGTTCCATTCGAACGCATCTCTACGATTGCGGCCGGTCTTTCACTTGACCTTTCCCCGTTTGCGCACTCGCCTATTACCGGCATCCATCTTTGGTTCGATCGTCCGGTGACCGAGCTTCCACATGCCACGCTCCTCGACCGCACCATTCACTGGATGTACAACAAGGATTCCGGAAAGCACTTGCAGATTGTGGTGAGCGCGTCACGGTCGCTCACTCAGATGTCGAGGGAAGACGTCATCAGTTTGACCTTGAAGGAACTGCAGGAGTTCTTTCCACGCGTAGCGGAAGCGAAACTGGAGCGCGCTCACGTGGTGAAAGAGGTTCGAGCAACGTTCTCCGCTGTACCGAACCTCGAAAGCAAGCGGCCGCCGCAGGCAACACCGATTCCGAATCTATTCCTGGCGGGCGACTGGACTCGCTCCGGCTGGCCAGCCACCATGGAAGGAGCCGTTCGCAGCGGCTATCTTGCAGCCGAAGCGGTCACCAAATCACTGGGCAGCCCGCAGCGCTTTCTTCAGCGCTGATTTGCCTTCAGAATCTTTTTGCGAAGCCGAATCGACTTCGGCGTTACTTCCACGAACTCGTCATCCTGGATAAACTCGATGGCCTGCTCCAGGTTCAGCACCTTTGGCGGGATCAGGCGGATCGCTTCATCTGATGTCGAAGCTCGCATGTTCGTCAACTTCTTTTCTTTAACAATGTTGACGTCCAGATCGCTGTTGCGCGCGTTTTCGCCAATGATCATGCCTGCATAAACTTCGGTCGTCGGAGAGATGAAGATCACACCGCGCTCCTGAAGATTGTAAATGGCATAACTGGTGGCAATACCGTTGCGATCAGAAACCAGCGACCCGGTAGGCCGCATTTCGATGTCGCCCTGCCACTCGATGTAGCCGTGAAACAGCGAATTCATGATCGCCATGCCCTTGGTGTCGGTCAGCATCTCGCTGCGGATCCCGATCAGTCCACGTGACGGCACATGGAACTCCAGGCGCACGCGGCCGGAGCCGTTGTTGACCATCTTGGTCATCTTGCCTTTGCGGCTGCCCATCTTCTCGATGACAACGCCTATGAATTCCTCAGGGCAATCGATCACCAGCAGTTCCAAAGGCTCATGCAATTTACCTTCGATGGTCTTTGTCAGGATCTCAGGCTTGCCGACCTGCAGTTCATACCCCTCGCGCCGCATCATTTCGATCAGAATTGCCAGCTGCAACTCACCGCGGCCCATCACCTTGAAAGCATCCGGGCCGCCCGCCTCTTCTACTCGAATCGAGACGTTTGTCAGCAACTCTTTATCAAGACGGTCTCGTAGATTGCGCGACGTCACATACGTTCCTTCGCGGCCCGCAAACGGTGAGTTGTTGACGGTGAAGGTCATGGCGATCGTCGGCTCGTCAATCTGAATGTTCGGCAGCGGTTTCGGGTTCTCGGCGCTGGTGACGGTTTCCCCGATGGTGATGCCTTCAACGCCGGCGATCGCCAGTACGTCGCCGGGCCTGCCGATCGTTTCATCGACGCGCTTCAAGCCTTCAAACGAATACATCTTGGTGATCTTCGTTTTATGCATCGTGCCATCCAGCTTGGCGATGTTTACTTCGTCGCCATGGCGCAGCGTTCCGTTGAAGACGCGGCCAATCGCCAGGCGGCCCAGGTACTCGCTGTAGTCCAGATTCGCCACCAGCAATTGCAGCACCGCATCCGGATCGCCCTTCGGTGGCGGAATATGCTTCAGGATGGTCTCAAAGAGAGGCTGTAAGGTCTCGCTCTCCTCGTCCGGATTGTACTTGGCAATCCCGGCCTTCCCGTTTGTATAAACAATCGGGAAGTCGAGCTGGTCCTCTCTGGCATCCAGATCGATAAATAGATCGTAGACCTCGTTTACTACTTCCTGAATACGGGCATCCGGGCGGTCGATCTTGTTGATAACCAGAATTGGTGGCAGATTGGCTTCCAGTGCCTTCGTTAACACGTAGCGTGTCTGCGGAAGTGGTCCCTCGCTGGCATCGACCAGCAGCATGACACCGTCCACAATTTTGAGGGCGCGCTCCACTTCGCCGCCGAAGTCGCTGTGGCCCGGCGTATCGACAATATTGATCTTGGTGCCGTGGTATCGAACCCCAGTGGTTTTCGCAAGAATGGTAATGCCGCGTTCGCGCTCGAGCTCGTTGGAGTCCATCATGCGCTCGGCCGTCTCTTCGTTAGCCCGAAAGAGGCCGCTTTGGCGAAGCATAGCGTCCACCAGGGTTGTCTTCCCGTGGTCAACGTGCGCAATTATGGCGATATTGCGCGTGTTCGCGCTGTGATTCTCAACTGACATGGATCAACTCTATGGTCTCACGCAGGCGGATCTACCGGTTTGTGCGAAGCTGAAATCGACCATGAAGCCTGCCGACGAACCACTTCCGACGATTGTGATTGTGGGTCGCCCCAATGTCGGCAAGTCCACCTTATTCAACGCGATTCTCGGCAACCGGCGATCGATTGTTGGCGATGAACCTGGCATCACCCGCGACCGAATCTACGGAGAAGCCGAATATCGCGGCAAACGATTCGGCTTGATCGATACCGGCGGCATCATTCCCAATGATGACGCTCTAATCCCCAGCGAGATCCTCAAACAGGCGCGTGTGGCCCTCGACATGGCCGATCACATCCTGTATGTCATCGACGGCCGCACGGAGATCACATCCTCAGATCGCAATCTGGCGCAGCTTCTTCGCCCGCTCGGAAAGCCCGTCACGCTGTTGGTCAACAAGATCGACGCGAAGGTGCGGGAGAACCTGGTTCCTGAATTTTATTCGCTGGGGCTGGGTGACCCCATGGCCATCTCGGCTGAACACAAGCTTGGCCTGGAGGACATGCTCGCAAAAGTGACCGCGCCGTTTCCGGCCGAAGAGCCGGTGCAGGAAGAGCCGGAGATAGATCAGGACAGCCAGCGCCGGATCAAAATCGCGATCATCGGCCGTCCGAATGTAGGTAAATCCACCATGCTCAACGCGCTGGTCGGCTCTGAGCGTTCCATCGTTTCCCCGGTTGCCGGGACCACGCGTGACGCTGTGGACGAGACGATTGTCGAAGGAAATACCAGCTACCGCTTTGTTGATACCGCCGGGATCCGGCGCAAAGGCAAGACCACCGAATTAACCGAGAAGATGAGCGTCATCATGGCCCGGCGCAACATCCGCATGGCCAATGTGGTGCTTCTGATGATCGACGCTACTGACGGAGTGGTGGGCGCCGATGCCACAATTGCGGGCTACGCTCACGAAGAAGGGCGTGCGGTCATCCTGGTCGTGAACAAGTGGGATGCGATGGAGGAACATGGCAAGCGGGCCTTTACGGAAACCATACGCGATGAGCTGAAGTTTCTGGAATACGCGCCCATTCTGTTTGCCTCAGCCAAGAATGGTGAAGGCATACGCCGCATCATGTTGACGATTCGCAAGAGCTACGAAGCCGCTTCGAAACGAGTCACCACCGGTGAACTGAATCGCTTTGTGGCAACGCTCAAGTTCGAGAGCGACATAAAAATCTTCTACATGACTCAGGGATCCGTCCGACCGCCCACTTTCGTCGTGTTTACAGACAAAGCCGACAAGATGCACTTCTCGATTGAGCGCTTCCTGATAAACCGTCTGCGAGACGAATTCGGATTTGAAGGAACTCCTATCGTCATCAAGACCAAGCGTCGTTAGAGCTTGCTTTGCAAGGGCTCCGAGATTGATTCCAGCGATCGTCCCGCTGCTTCCACGCCATAAGCCCATTCGGCAAGTCCACCGAGGATCATCAGAACTCCCCCAATCATGTAACCCCAACTGACGATGCTTTGAGATCCGGTGGAGATTAGTTCGCCAAACAGGATCGGCGCGCCGACACCTCCAATTAAAGTTCCGATTGCATAGAAGATCGCGATTGCCAGCGCCCGAATCTCTAACGGAAAAATTTCACTCACGGTGAGATACGCGGCACTGGCTGCGGAAGAGGCAACGAAGAAAATAGCTGTAAAACACCAGTCCAGCGACTGCGGCGTCAGCGAACCATGCGTCATTGGATAGATCATTCCGAGAAGCAGGACCCCGGGCAGTGTAAACGTCGCAATGATCATGGGTTTTCGACCGACCGAATCGAAAAAACGCCCTAAAATTAGCGGCCCGAAGAAGTTCCCAAGCGCAAATGGCAGTAAGTGGACTGGCAGCTTCCTTGCCGGCACATGATAGAACTTATCCAGCACCAGGCCGTAAGTGAAAAAGATCGAGTTATAGAAGAACGACTGGCCGACCATCAAGGCAAGTGCGACAATTGACCGCTTTCGATTGTCCACCCACATGTTGTGAAAGATCTCGCTCCAGGGCGTATGGTCGCGAACTCGCAATCTGAGCTTTTTCCCCTCAGGCGCAGGAAGCTCGCCTTTCTTGCTTGAGACCTTCTTTTCGATGTCACTGACGATCCGATCGGCGTCCTCTTCCTTGCCGCGCAACATCAGCCAGCGCGGACTCTCCGGCACACCCAGCCGAAGAAACAACACGCCGATGGCCAGGACTGCCGCCGTTCCAAAGGCCACACGCCATCCAATATTGGTTGGGATGTAGCTGTTATTCAGCAGGTAGAGTGACGCAAGACTTCCGAACGCGGCGCCCAACCAGAAGGTGGCGTTCACCACCAAGTCCACCGTGCCTCGAACCTTGTTCGGGATAAGTTCGTCCACGGCCGAGTTGATGGCTGCGTATTCCCCTCCGATACCCATTCCGGTGATGAACCGAAAGATGGCGAAACTCGGAAAGTTCCACGAGAAGGCAGTCAGTAGTGTCGCAGTCGAGTAAATAGCGAGCGTCAAAAGAAATAGCTTGCGGCGGCCCAGGCGATCCGTTAAGTACCCAAACAGAAGTGCACCGAAGACGGCTCCGGCAAGATAAGTCGTTGCCCCGGCAGTTACCTGAGGGTCCGTAAGGCCAAGCGCCTTTTTATCCTCCAGGATGCCTACCAGCGAGCCGGCGAGAGTTACCTGTAGTCCATCCAGAAGCCACGAAGTTCCCAGCGCTATCACGATTCGGAGGTGCCAGCTACTCCAAGGAAGCCGATCGAGACGCGCCGGCACATCGGTCTCTATTTGTCTGTTCTCTGCTGCTTGCTGATCCTGGGTTTGTTGTCTGGCTTCTGGCAATATTGGCCTATTTCTTGTCCTTGATGACACTAATGGCGCCGTTCCGTTCCAGAATGGCGTATTTGATTTCGTCCAGTGTACGGGCGCCCTTGGTTCGTCCGGCGGCCATGATGTCGTCATCATTCATGTACACACGCCGCAGAATTTCAGTCTGTAGTTGCCCGGTCTTCAAGAGGACAATTGGACGGCCGTCTACAATCTCGGAAAAGAGCGGATGCCTCACCTTGAAGAATGTCACCAGCCGGTGCATCAGGCAAACCGCCAGGATCGCGCCAAAGCAGTTCGTCATCGACTTATCGTTGCCCACAGTCGACAAGATGATGACTCCGCCCATCAGAAAGACAAGTACAAACTCGAAGGGTGTCATCTGCGCGCCGGGGCGTCGAACTAAAACCCTGACGACCAACAGTAGAAACAAGTATCCAAAGATAGCGTGGATGATCGTGTACATATGAGCGCTTTCCTAGGGAACGATGTAAACCCGCATTCTGACCGGATTGAAGCCGGGAACCTGCATCTTTAGCTCCGTAGTACCGGGCGATGCCGGGGTCAATGCAAACTCAATCGATGCCGGGATGTGAGTGGCCGAGAAGGTGTACAGGATCCCGCCGTCTCCTACCTGCGATTCCAACGGCTGTGGCACAACGCGCTGGTTGCCGAGTTTTTTCACCAAGCTTTCGCTTACCCACAGCTGCACTTTTCCGTCATGAATAGTCGCCTTATCAAAGTTAACCGTCAGGATCGATGGAGTACTGAACCTCTCGATCCGTTCGTAATCGATTGTGATTGAGGCATCTGCTGGTTCAGCGTGCGCGTAAGCCAGTGGCCCGCGGCCGAAGGCCCCGGCTAGATCAAGGATCACCAGTAGAGCAAAGACGTACCAGACCGCTCGCTCAAATTTCCACCAACTTCGCTGAAAGTCGAGGTCTTCCCCAACCGCTACTTCGTTGTTGATCTTAGGAACGCTGTCTGAAATAGGTTGTGTTTTCGCCGCCATTTCTCAGTCTTCCTCACCTTCTTGGGATCTTTGAATGATGCTGATTTCTCCATTGCGCTCGAGAAACGCGTAGTCTATCTGCTCCAAGCTAGTCATACCTTTGTCGCGAGCCATTGCCAGCAGATCTTCTTCATCCAGGCGCATTTGAGACATCGTCTCGGATTGCCATTGCCCTTTGGCGAGCAGAAGCAGCGGAGTCCCGTCAATAAATCGCCCGAATACCGTTGATCTCTGCCGCAGCCAGGTGATGGCATAATGCGTCAGTGCCACGGTAATGATCTGACAGAGCGCGTTAGTGAACGAACTCTCGTCCGCCACCATCGTGGTCAAAGCCAAGCCGCCGGAAAAGAAGACCAAGACAAACTCCATCGGCGTCATCTGCTTTCCGGGGCGACGTCCCGCGGTTCGCATAATCAATACAAGGAAGCAGTAACCCAGGAACGCACGAATGACAGCTGACACAAGGACCTCGGTAAGTGGACGGAGGTCGTCGCGTTCTTTCATCCTCGCAAAAGCCCGGGCTGGCCTATAACCACGGCACTTTGATGCCAATAGTCGAGAGCTGCCTAGAGCTTGTATACTAATCAACATTCTCTGGTGCTAGTTGTGAAGCGATACCTGGCTCATTTCCTACTGACTTTGTGTTCTTTATCTGTCGTGCGAGCAGTCGAGTGGAAGCCCGTCGATGCGGCAGATCTTGCGTTAACAAGTCCGCGCGTAGATCCCGCGGCGGATGCAGAGGCTCTTTTCTGGGAGGTCTGGGTCGCCGACGCCGCGGCCAACAATCAGTATCCATTTACCACTTACACCCACTACGTCAGACTGAAAATTTTCAACGACCGGGGTGTAAAGCGATTCGGCACAGTGGACATCGAATACCGGGGCAAACAGTACATAAGCGAGGTGGCGGCTCGTACCATCCACCCGGATGGCAGTATCCAGGAGATGGGCCACGATGCGATTTTCAATCACATCATTGAGAAGAGAAAGCACGAGAAGGTCCGCGCCGTTTCATTTGCAGTTCCCGGCATTACCGTCGGCTCCATCATCGAGTACCGCTGGCGCGAATCCGATCAGGATGCCCTGGCAAACTATGTCCCGTTATATGCGTATCGCGATATTCCAGTGGAAGAGTTGACGTTTCACATCAAGCCTCTCAGCAACCCCTACTTCCCCTATACGATGCGGTACCAGCCATTCCACGTCAATGTGCCGCCATTCAAGCCGGACAGCCGTGGCTGGTACACTTCGCAACTAACCAAGCTCGCCGCCTTTCAGGAGGAAGACGATGCGCCGCCGTCGAGCGAAACATCACCGTGGATTCTGATCTACTACGCGGAAGATCGCAAGGAGAACCCGGATCACTTCTGGAAAACCGAAGGCCGCCGCCGGTAGGCGTCCTATCGGGATCAGATAAAAGTCAACGGCGATGTGAAGAGCATTGCGGAAGAGGTGACCGCTGGCGCCAAATCACCGCAGGACAAGCTCAAGCTGCTTGCCCAGCACTGTCAGAAGAAGATCAAGGACGTCGCGACCGACGAGACCAGCGATCTGGATCGCCAGCATTTCAAGCCCAATAAGAATTCCATCGACACGCTGAACCGGGGGATCGGAACCCGCACCGATATTCGGCTGGCGTTCGCGGCGCTTGCACAAGCGGCGGGGTTCGAAGCGCGACCCGCTTTCCTCTGCGATCGGGAAACGATGATGCTGCGGCCGGAGATGATGCTTCCCATGCTCCCAAAAATGGGCATTGCCGTGAATCTCGACGGGACCTGGCAGCTTTACGACGTCACTTCGCGGTTTCTAGAACCCGGTCGCCTCCGCTGGCAGGAAGAAGGCGTAAAGGCTTTGATTGCGGATGAAAAGGATCCGGTGTGGATCACCACTGGTGTGACCGCTGCGGAGCTTTCGCAGAACCGCCATCAGGGACAAGTCAAGCTGGACGACCAGGGCACGCTCGAAGGAGATCTGCATGATACCTTGACCGGACATCCCGCCGAAGAGTGGAGAGAGGCCTACAGCAGGAGTTCCGAAGCGGACCGCAACAAGCGTCTGAGTGATGCCATTGCGCGCAAACTACCCGGCGCAGAAGTCACCGAACTGAAGTCCAGCGACCCGGGGGAGCTTGCCGTTCCTGTGAGTGTCGAATACCACCTCAGAATCCCCGGTTACGCAACCCGTACCGGAAAGCGTCTCTTTTTGCAGCCTGCGATTGCCGAAGCGAATGAGCCTGCGCGCTACACGGCCAGCACCCGCAAATATGACATCGCGATGCGCTATCCATGGTCCGAACTGGAAGATATCAGCATCAGGACACCGGCGGGCTATGCATTGGATAACGCAAACGCGCCGTCTCCGATAAGCGTCGGTACGATAGGCGGCTATAAAGTCACGATCCTTAAGCTGCCGGAGCGGCTCTATTATCACCGGGAACTGCAGTTTGGGAAGAACGGGATGATCTACTATCCGAGCACTGCCTATCCGAATCTCAAGCAGGCTTTCGACGCCATCCATGATCGCGATACG
>CBAAAA010000050.1:0-15228 GCA_964658695.1 uncultured Solirubrobacteraceae bacterium
GACAATTTCAACGCTGTCAGTACTTCCGCACGCGCGGCACTCGCATTGTCCGAGCGGTCAACGCGGTGGACGAACTCCTTGCGACATCTTTCCCGAGATTTGTACCCTGAACTCGGCATAGCAGCCGGAATCGGCTTTCAGGCTCTAACGGGTGGACCATGGTTTGATACTGGCCGGCAAGCCCGGCGGCTCTTCGATGAGCTGGCTTGGACAACAATGGCTTATGTTGCTTGACGAGCTCAGAGGTCTGGAAACAGAGCTGCACACGATTGAAACACGTCTCAACAGGCAGCGTATGGAGACCCTGATACATCCAGACTTCGTGGAGTTCGGACGATCGGGAAAACGGTATACTCGTGCCGATATTCTCGTTGAATTCGGGCCTGCGAGCGTACTTCCAGCCGTCCGCTCAGGAAATTTTCGTTTGGCTGTTTTGGCCGTGGGGGTCGCGCTACTGACGTACACGTCCGCGCATGAAGATACAGCCGGAAAACAATCCCGGTATACGTTGAGGTCCTCTGTCTGGGTACACACTGAGGTCGGTTGGCAAATGAGGTTCCATCAGGGGACGCCAACTGCACGTCGAAGCGTCCATGAGAACTAGATGAAGTCCGGTGCTTTCGATCAAGTGCGATCGGCAAGGCTGCTTGGGTCGACACGATTGCGTTTCGCTTTCAGATGTCATTGCCGGCAGATCGCTGCTGGAGCAGATTACGCCCGGGAAGTCGTTAGCGCGTCTGAATCTACTCTGCATCCTGCTCTAAGTTGGCATGACTTGCGGCGTCTAACCGCCTCTCATCTCTGAGACTCGCGGTTACTCCCAGCCAAATCCCGCCAATAAAGCTGTCGCTGCGAACAATAAGCTGTCGCCGAGATAATTTTTGGCCAGGACCACGCTGGGCCTCTCGACAACACCCTTCGATCCGCTCCTTCACAAGCCTGGAATCGCGCTTTTGGTGCAGGCATGCAATGACGATTTGGCCGTCGGTGGGCAGGACCGTGTACCAGATCCCTATTGGGGGAATTGCCGCAGGCTCGCGCGGCCGGGCGTTTTCGATGCGCTCGGAATGACCAAGGTGAGTTACGCTCTATGTCCGCCACAGCCTCATCGACGCGAGGTATGAATTCCAAACCTAGATCTTCGCGCTGGCCTAAGACCATTGGTACGCCCGTGCAACATCAGCCGAATCTGAGGGTGTGAAAACCGGGCTCAACGCGGCTTAGATGGTGGTCGCAGGTTTGATCAAGGCGCTCTCGGACGGCCAGCCGAAATCGAGAAAGGGTCAGGCCTTGGCTAGCCCCGTCCGTTGCCGACACGCTCTTCCAGCAGAAGCTTGATCAATGCCTCGAGCTCTCTTACCTTGTCGTTCAGCTGTTCCAGATCGCCGGTCTCGGCCTCGCCGGACTGCGCCACCCGGTCGTGCTCCAGCTGCCCTAGTGTTGTAGCGCGCTCGCGCACCACTCTTCCCGGTATCCCCACCACCGTCGAGCCTTCCGGCACCGAGTGCACCACAACTGCCCCCGCGCCCACCTTCACGTCGCTTCCAATCAGAATGTTTCCCAACACCGAAGCGCCGGTTCCCACTACGACCCGGTTCCCCAGAGTCGGATGCCGCTTGCCCTTTTGCGCGCCGGTTCCGCCAATCGTGACGCCCTGATACAGCAGAACGTCATCGCCGATCTCCGCCGTTTCCCCAATCACCACGCCCATTCCATGGTCAATAAACAATCGTTTGCCGATAGTCGCGCCCGGGTGGATCTCGATGCCGGTCAGAAAACGCCCAAATTGCGAAATCAGCCGCGCCGCCACGAACCACCCACGACGATAAAGTGGACGAGAAAGCTTGTGGAACAAAACCGCATGCAGGCCCGGATAGCACAGCAAGATCTCCAGCTCGCTCCTCGCGGCGGGGTCTTCTCTCCGGATCGTCCGAATATGTTCGCGCAGTGACATCACTCAGCGGGACCTGTTTTAGATGTCCCCATCCGTGAGGAAGCTTCCCGATGCTAGCCTGAAATTTACCGGAAGTCGTCCAGGTTCCATGAACAGCGGATATTTACTCCTCTTTGGTTTCGCCGTGCTCGCCACCCTGTTCCCTCTCTTTGCTTTAGCTTTCGGACGTCTTCTACGGCCTTCCCGCCCGAACGCCGCCAAGCTCGATCCCTACGAATGCGGCATTCCCGCGGCTTCCGACGCCCGCGGACGCTATTCCGTACGCTTTTACATCGTAGCGATGCTC
This sequence comes from uncultured Solirubrobacteraceae bacterium, assembly GCA_964658695.1. Taxonomy (GTDB): domain Bacteria; phylum Acidobacteriota; class Terriglobia; order Bryobacterales; family Bryobacteraceae; genus Bog-105. The sequence continues at coordinate 2,241 of CBAAAA010000050.1, forward strand.
TTCGTCATCTTCGACGTGGAAACCATTTTCCTCTTTCCTTGGGCCGTCCGCTACAAGCAGTTAGGCTGGTATGGAGTTGGGGAAATCGCCATATTCCTTGCCTTCCTGGTGGTCGGGTACGTGTGGGTCTTCCGGAAGGGCGCTCTCGATTGGGCATGACCGAACGGCTTTATTACACTGATTCCTATCTATCGTACGTAAAAGCTCGCGTAGTCGATGTTAACCACGAGTCGAATCTGGTTTATCTGGATCGAACCGCCTTTTACCCTACCTCCGGCGGCCAACCACACGACCTCGGGACCATCTCCGGCCACCCGGTCCTCGATGTCATCGACGAAGGCGACCGCATTGCCCACCGCACCGCGGGCCCCATCGATCTCGATATTGTCGAGTGCCACATTGAGTGGGAACGTCGTTACGACCACATGCAGCAGCACTCGGGTCAGCATGTCCTGTCGGCCGTTTGGGCACAGCTCTATTCCATCCCTACCGTCAGCTTCCATTTGGGCCTGGAGACTTCGACCATTGAGCTGCAAACCAAGGAAATCAGTGATGAACAAAGCGGGCGAGTGGAACGGCATGCCAATCGTGTTGTCCGCGAAGGACGTAGCTTTTCTATCAGCTTCGACAACGCTTCCAACGAGAGTGCTCCCAACCTGGAGGGCCTGCGCAAGCCAAGCTCTCGCTCAGGACCGCTTCGGATCGTCACCATCGACGGACTGGATCGAAGCGCCTGCGGGGGCACGCATGTGGCATCAACCAGCGAATTAGCGCCTATCCAGATCCGGCGGATCGAGAAGATTCGAGGCAACATTCGCCTGGAGTTTGTTTGTGGAGACCGCGCCGAGCGTCGTGCCAGAAAGGATTTTCAAATCGCATCGGAAGCGGGCCGAACGACCGGAGTGAGCATCGACGATCTCCCGTCCGCCGTCAGCAAGCTGCGCACCCGTCTCAGCGAGTCAGAGAAGGATCGGACCCGCCTGGCGCACGAAGTCGGTTGTCTGGAGGGTTCCATGCTATACGCGAGCGTTGCACCCTCGACAGACGGCATTCGCCGGGTCAATCTGGAGCTTCCCTCCATCGACGACGTCGCCCGCGCAAAAGCTCAGGCCTTTACCTCTCACCCCCGGTCCGTGGTTATCGTCACCGGCGCTTCTCATGCAGGCGTATTGATCGCTTGTTCGGTCGATTCGGGCTTGAATGCCGGCGTTGTCCTGCGTAACGCGCTCGAAGAAACGGGCGGTCGAGGCGGTGGTACCGCGACCTTGGCTCAAGGGAGCATGTCGGATCCCCGCTTGCCGGCTCTGCTCCTCGAGAAATTGGGTTTCAACAGCTAAACGGGTTGCCGCAGCGCCATCAATGCAACCCCGCCCGCAAAGCAGAAAAATGTCACAAACATCCAGGCCCTGGCTCGCGACGGTGCGGTCGACAACTCCTTCCATGCCATGAAGCCCCACAAGACGCTGAGAAGCACCGCGCCCTCAACGCAGATCGTTAGCGGAAAAGTCGCGGGCAATTCAGCCGTTGGCGCCGACTGCGCCAGCAAAATCGCCAGCATCCCGCCCGCCCAGATTGCTCCGCCGGCTATCCCGGTCAAATGCTGTTTCAATCGTCCAGAACGATAATTGCCGAAGGTGACGCGGCCGCCCTCCAGCGCGACGTTCATGAATACCAGGCTGAAGGCGGTAGCGGAGATCGTCAGCCCGATCGAGAACATCAGCAGACCCCCATAGGCTCCCAACCCAAGGTCACCCCAGAAGCTGCTGGATGCCAGCGGTGTCGAAGCACCAATCAACAGCCCGCCGATGACCGCAACAATGATTCCTTTCACTGCCCGGGCGCGTCGGGCCTTTACCGCTTGCGGCGTAGCCCCGGCCTTCGGCACGCTTCTGAGTCTGGCCGCCCAAGCCGCCAATCCCGAGGCCAGAAGGAACAACACGGCAGCACCGCCGAACATTGTAATGTCGCCTACCCCTTCAAAGTACGTGCTGACCAGGAAAGCCAGACTGAGCGCCAGCGGAAAAGAGATGGCCATCCCCAGCAGAGATATCGCACCCGTTAGGAGCAGGTTTCCGAGACCAAAAAGACACCCTGCCGCCAGAGCAAAGACCTGGGAACGAAGACCTGCCACCGCAATCCGGTCGTTAAAGGAAAGCTCTGACCCAAGTGTTCCCAGAGTAAATGCGGACAGCGTCCCAAGAGCCAGAGCACCGATCGCAAAGTCAAGGTAGTAAAGCTCAAAACGCCACTTAGCGATCTTGAAGGTGTTGGCCCACGACCCGAGGCAAACGAAACCGACGATGAGCAGCAGAAGAACTGCCTGATGCGTGGATGGAACTAGCAAACCGCTCGGCCGACTTTCATGCGGGATGCGTTATTGGAGCAGTGAATTCTGAAAGGCTACCGGGGCCACAGGTACTTCCGGCTGTCCGGTCTGGCCGGGATTAAAGTAGTGCGCGAGGGAAAGGTTGTGGTAAACATTGCCCGCAACGCTCGACGCGATCGGCCCGCTGACGCCCCGCCCGCCTGTCAGCAAGACCACCACCACCAGTTTCGTGTTGCTCACCTCGTTGAACGAACCAAACCACCCCAGATGCACTCCCGGCTGAGCCGTATCAGTGCAGGTTCCGGTCTTCCCATAGATAACCTGGTCTGTGTTGAAACTCGCCCGCCGCGCCGTGCCGTACTCCACCGCACCCATCATTCCCGGCCTAATATCGGCAATCAGACTCCCCATCTCCAGGCTCCGCTTAATCCGCGGAATAAAGCCGTCGACCTGCGCTTGTGTCCTCGGGTATTGCAGGTAATACATCGTGCCGCCGTTTGCCACTGTCGTGATGATGCTCGTGAGTTCCAACGGCGTCAGCCGTATCCCATCGCCAAAACTAGTCATCATCCCGACACCGCTCTCCGGCGTCTCAGAAGCCAGGTAGCCAGCCTCTTCGCCCGGAATATCCAGTCCGGCCTTTTCGCCGAGCCCAAACAGCTTGCCGTATTTCTCGACCCGATCGAACCCAAGCTCCTGCCCCAGCTTTGCGAAATATAGATTGTTCGACATTGCCAGTGCTTTGGTCAGGTCCATCGTGCTGCGCCGCGAGATCCGAAGCGTAGTGTCAGGAGCCACGATTCCCTCGCTGAGCGATGCCAGTGAGACCATTACCTTTACCGTCGAACACGGTTGGAACGCGCCCTTCAGCGCAAGCTTCTGGTTCACAACGCTGAGAATGCGGCCAGAGTTGGGGTCCGCCACCACCACTGTTCCGGTATAAGGACCCAGGGCATCGATAGCGGCCTTACGAATGACCAGATCCTCGCCGTCCGCGCTATCGCCTATCGTCGAATCGGAGTACGTCGGCTCTGTCCAGGGATTGAAGAAAACTCTCTTTCCCCGGCGCTTCCTTGCCATCGTCACTGTCAATCTCGCAGAGGTGTCGCCATGGATGACCGCGGCTTGCGTCGTGGTGCGGACCACGCGCACCTTACGCCGGTGCCTCACTCTCTTCGTGGGAGCGGGCGCCGTTGTACCTGTCGTCGTGGCCGCTGCTCTGATCCCAAACGGCATCACTAGCGCTAAGGCGCCTAGGAAGATTGCGCTTCTCGTAAAGGCGAGGGTTAACATTCAGCCTCTTCCATTCGATTCCAAATAACCATCAATAAGCTTCGAGTAACTTTCAAAGCGCTAAATTCTCCATCCGACCCGGAAAAATTCGTCGGAGGCCATGAGGAATACTTATATCCTAAGTAGTTTGGCTAATTCAGTCAATGGAAAACATTCCGTATTCGTTGCGTTTCAGGTAAGAACTTCCATGAAGGAAACCTCACTTAAGCCGCTGTCCAGCCACCATCCAGAGTGACGACCGACCCGTTCATAAACTCCGCAGCCGGCGAACAAATGTACAGTGCCAACTTTGCGATCTCGTCCGGCCGCCCGAGCCTGCCAATCGGCTGTCTCTGATTTAGTTCTGCGCGCACCTTCTCTTTCTCATGGCTATGATACTTATCGAGATAGCCCTCCACGAAGGGACTGTCCACGGTCCCCGGAGCAATGCAGTTTGCCCGAATCTCCGTCGGATAATCCACTGCCAGTTGCCTTGTCATCGCAATCACAGCTCCCTTAGTTGCGCAATAGGCAAAGCGTCGCTTTACTCCCACCAGCCCGGCTACAGAACCAATATTTAAAACGCAACCATGAACTTCTTTTAACAAAGGAAGGGCAGCCTTCGTCATTAAAAATGTTCCATCCACGTTCACTCGAAATAACCGGCTGAATTCTGCGTGCTCCGTTTCCTCGACATTTCCCACCATTCCAATTCCTGCGCAGTTCACGAGGGTATGTAAATTGTGAATGGATTTAAATATCGCGGCGACTTGGTCTTCGTCGGTAATATCGCAGGCGAAGCTAGTTGCTCCCGGGATGGATTCCGCAGTTGTCTTCGCTCCCTCCCCATTCACGTCAACGACAATTACCTTTGCGCCGGCCTCTGCAAACACTCGAGCGGTCGCCTCTCCTATCCCGCTCGCCCCTCCAGTGATCAAGGCGGTCTGTCCGTCCAGTCGAAATACATCACTCATTCGGAATGATTGTATCTCGATGTGTAGAACGCCTAGGAGAACCCGCTCCTGGTGATTCCCTGCCAGTCCTCGAAGAAATCAGAGAGCCCGGTGCCGAGGGCTATTCTTCCGGTGGCCGGATTGTCATTCGCGCCAGCCCCTCGTCAACCCGCAAAGCAGGCGTAGTCGTCCATGAACTCGCTCACGAACTCCTCCACAGATAGAGATCAGCAGCCAGAAGCCGTCACGAAAGACAGACAGCAGCGGGAGCTCGAAGCGGAGGCCATTGCCTACGTTGTTATGCGCCACTTCGGCATCGGGCACGTCGCTTGCAATTATCTGGCGACATACAAAATTGATGGCGCTCAACTCAAACAGTCCCTACAACCATCAGTACAACAGCGAAATTCCTCATCTCCGCTCTCGATCAGCAATTCAATCAATCCGGAGGACGACACCGCCTACTCTTCAGTCAAATCACAATGGTCATAGAACACAAACTGAAATCGCGGGCAAAGTGAGACCCCGGTGATTGTTCGACTCGCTGATTGCTCTACCCTTTGCGACGGATGACTTACGAAAGCGACGCTCTCGATCTCGAAGCGATGCTGGCGCCACGCTCCACCAGCAGCTGCGCGACCAGATCCCTGCGGCAATTGATGGCCCGCTGCAGTGGCGTGTCGCCCTTGCTGTCCTTCGCGTCCACGGCTGCGCCACAATCCAGCAACGCGCTCGCAATCTCCAGGTAGCCCCGCCTTGCCGCCATATGCAATGCAGTGGCCTTTGTAACGCCGCCGCGGGCGTTTACGTCCGCGCCAGATCGCACTAGGGTTCGAACCAGCTGCGGACCTGTTTCTGACGTGCATTCGTTCGCCACGCAGTAGAGCGGCGTGTGGCCTCCTCGGTCCTGAATATTTGGGTCCGTGCCGAGGTGCAGCAACGACGTGACCACCTCCGGGCATCCTGTACCGGACGCGAAATGCAAAAGCGTTTTTCCAGAAAAACAGCGTGCAATTAGGGCGGGCTCGCTTTCCAGGGCATTGATCACGAAGCTTATCAACTGGGCGCGGCCCGAGCGGACCATCCGCGCCAGGAGCCCTACGAAAACCGACGGACGCGGAGCGAATTGCGGGGCCAGTGACAGTGCCTCATGATCATCGCCACGGGCAATTGCGCTGATGACATCATCCAAAGCGCGTTGCGCGGTCCAACGCTCGGCAAGCTCCTCGTGCTCCGGTTCGGCCGCCCCCTTTCCAATGACATAAGCGGAACTCTGCAGGAAAAACTGGCGAAGTGCCTTCCGCGCCGCTTCATCCAGCAGAGTCGCTTCGAGCGTTGCCCCCATATGCTGCAACCAGGCGCTTCGCTCGGCGGGGCCAATTCGGAAACGCGCGTGCGACTCACGCAGGCTCAGCCACCATCGGTGCTGGGTTTGTTCCTCATCACCGCCCAGAAATTGAATGAGGAAAGCGCTGAACTCGTCGATCGCGCATCTGAGACTCTTGCCCGCGAAGAACGGACGAAGAACGGGATCTTTGCCGACACGCGCGTAAAACTCCGTTGAGAACCTTTTGCAGCCAGCTTCTCCACCTACCGCCCTCAAGAATTCAGGACGTGCGCTCATGATAGATTTTAGCCCCCACGCCGCATGGCTTGCGGAAAACGGCGCAGGCTTTCCTAATCGCGTTTAATAGGTCGGCTGCTTAGCAAACTGATCCGACTATGATCCTGTAATGGAACCTGCAGCTCATCAGGTATGTGTCGCCGCCACATATCAGCAAACAACTCTGGACGAATTCTTGCCATCAAACCTTAACGATGGTAGAAATAGACGGCAAAAACCCACGAGAATGCGCGGTTTAGAATGAGCCCATGAGGATGAATGTTCGATTAGCCAGTCTCATCTGCCTGTTTGGATTGGCTCATTTGGCACGCCCCCAACAACTGCAGCCCGGGAACTGGGACATTTACTTTGAGCCCACAGCCAAATTGCAGACCGGGACGCCGGTGCCTTTTCAAATCACCGTTCACGATGCGCTGCACAAACCCCTCATCGACGCCAAAGTCACACTCCAGATCGAAACCGCCGACCATCAAAAGGTCCAAGTCTTCAAGGCCCCGGCAACCGATCAGGGCGTCTATCTCGCCAAACCGTTCTTTCCGTCCTCCGGCCAATGGAGTGTTCTTGTCGAAGTGCACCGCGATCAGAAAGAAGATTCGCGCAGTGTCGAGTACAACGTCCCAGACTAAACACCCTCGAAAAACTTTTGCCAAGTGCCGCAGCGAGGCGCACAAATTTTCATCGCTGCACGTGTCGCATGCCGCGTCATGGCGACAGCCCCAAAACAGAAAAGGCGGGCTTAACGCCCGCCTTTTGGTTGCAGCCGAGTCTGCGGTTAGAACATATAAAGCGGCGTACCGGCTGACGGAACTACTTCTTCTCCGCCGCCCGCCGGCACCGGTTGACCTTCCAGATCGCCAATCTGCCGGCAGTAGATGCCGTTCTCGCCCAGGTAAACTTCCAACTCCGCCGGTCTCGGCAGCGATCCCTGAATCAAAGCCTCTGACAGCGGATCTTCAATGTACTTCTGTAGCGCCCTGCGCAAAGGACGAGCGCCGTAACTGCGGTCTCCGCACGTTTTATCAAGGATGTACTTCGCCGCGTCCGTGTCAAGCCTGATCCGAATCTGCTTGCTCACCAGGTTCACATTCACCTGGTCCACCAGCAGCGTGATGATCTGAATCAGGTCCTCATCGACCAGCGAAGTGAACAGAATCACCTCGTCCAGACGATTCAGGAACTCAGGATTGAAAGCACGTTTGACCTCACCCATCACTTGATCTTCGATCTTCTGCGGAATACCGGTATTGTTCGGCGCAGAGAAACCGATCTGACCGCGTTTATCCAGGAAGCGCGCTCCCAGATTCGACGTCATGATGATGATGGTGTTCTTGAAATCAACCGTGTTGCCTAGCCCATCCGTAAGCTGGCCATCTTCAAACACCTGCAACAAAATGTTGTAAATGTCCGGGTGAGCCTTCTCGATTTCGTCGAGAAGAATGATCGAATAAGGAGCCCGCTTCACCCGTTCTGTTAACTGACCGCCCTCTTCATAACCTACGTATCCGGGAGGCGATCCGATCAGCTTCGAAATCGAATGCTTCTCCATGAACTCCGACATGTCGAAGCGGATGAGCGCCTTCTCGCTGCCGAAGAGGAAGTCTGCCAGTGCGCGGGCGACTTCGGTTTTTCCAACGCCGGTCGGACCCAGGAACAGGAACGAACCCGAAGGACGCTTCGGCGACTTCAAGCCGGCGCGCGAACGGCGAATCGCTCGGGACAAAGCCGAAATGGCCTTCTCCTGGCTGATGACCCGCTTGTGCAGTTCCTCCTCGATTCGAAGAAGCTTACTTATTTCCTCTTCCTTGATCGAGGTCATCGGGACGCCGGTCCAGCGGGCTACCACATCCTCGATGTCGTCTTTCGCCACCACACCCGTTGAGGTGTCGTCCAGGTTGTACTTCTCACGCAAAACGCGAAGGTTTTCGCGCTCTTTCCGTTCTTCGTCCGAATAGAAGCGCGCCTTCTCAAACTCATGGTTCGCGATGGCGTTTTCCATCCGGTGAACGATGAACTTGATCCGCTTCTGAATATCCGCAACTTCCGAAGGAAGCGTCGTCTGGCGCAGTTTCACCCGAGCGCCGGCCTCATCAATCAGATCGATCGCCTTGTCCGGCAGGAAACGATCCGGGATAAAACGCGTTGAAGCATAGACTGCCGATTCAATGGCTTCGTCTGTATAAGCTACGGCGTGGAACTTCTCATACCGCTCTTTAATCCCGAACAAGATGCGAATCGCATCTGCCTCGTTCGGCGGAGGCACTTTCACGGCCTGGAAGCGGCGTTCAAGTGAACGATCCTTCTCAATCGATTTGCGGTATTCGGCCGGCGTGGTAGCGCCAATGCACTGAATTTCGCCCCTCGACAAAGCGGGCTTCAGGATATTGGCAGCATCCAGCGAGCCCTCAGCTGATCCCGCGCCCACGAGCGTGTGAAGCTCGTCGATGAAGATGATGGCGTTCTGATTCTCCATCAATTCCTTCATGATCGTCTTTAATCGCTCTTCAAACTGGCCGCGATATTTAGTCCCGGCAACGATGAGCGAGAGATCGAGGGCCAGAATCCTCTTATCAGAGAGAAACGAAGGTACATCGCCGTCCGCGATTCGCTGCGCTAAGCCTTCCACAATAGCTGTCTTACCGACACCAGGCTCGCCAATTAAAACCGGATTGTTCTTCGTTCGACGGCAGAGAATCTGCACGACACGATCGACTTCCGTATCGCGCCCGATCAACGGATCAAGCATCCCGTCCACCGCCGCCTGCGTTAAGTCGCGGCTGAATTCGGCGAGCAGGGAACTTTCCTTCGGCCGGCTCGCACTGGTCTTCTCCGAGGCTGAACGCGCAATCTCTTCTCTCACCGCTGAAAGCCGCAGCCCCCGCTCATGGAGAATCTCAGCAGCAAAGCTCTTCTCTTCCCGCAGCAGCCCCAACAACAGGTGCTCAGTTCCAATATGCTTGTGGCTAAGCCGTTCCGCCTCTTCGGCCCCATACGCCAGCACACGCTTACACTCGTGACTCAAGGGGAGATCGACTGACGTCGAGACTTTCTCTCTCACGGTTGTGTGAGCTTCGATCTGCTTTCGGATGGATTCGATCGCAGCATGCGAGCGAAGGAACCGATTCGCAAGAGCCTTGTCCTCCCGCAACAGACCGAGCAGCAAATGTTCAGTCTCGATATAAGGACTGCCGAACTGGCTCGCCTCGTATCTTGCGAAGAAGATCACCCGACGCGCTTTTTCGGTATAACGTTCAAACATAAGTGCCACCGTCAAGACGGGTTGCGTCTTGTTTCATTCCAGCCGCCTGGGCTCCCATTTCCATGGGTACTTCCAGACCGCCCTTTCTTAACTCTAAGACCCGATCACATCGACTCGCAAAAGAAACATTATGCGTCACAAAGATCGAGGTCAACTCATGCAAAAAATGAAGCTCTGTTAATAGAGCAATGATCGATTCGCCAGTTCTTAAATCTAAGCTCCCAGTAGGCTCATCGGCCATTAACACCTTCGGTCTACCGGAAAGTGCGCGCGCGACGCTGACTCTTTGCTGCTCGCCCCCGGATAACTCTCCCGGCCGGTGTGTCGCTCGCTGGCTGAGTCCAACCTCCTCCAATCTCAATTGCGCCGTTCTCGTTGCCACGGCTGGATCGACGCCGCGTATCAGCAGTGGCATCATCACGTTCTCAAGCGCCGTAAACTCGGGCAGTAGCGAAGGGTTTTGCCACACATAGCCGATCTCCCTATTCCTAAAACGGTCCAGATCACGAGCCGTGAACGTGTCCAGGCTTCGATCCCCGTAAAAAACTCGGCCAGACGTGGGCTTATCGAGCGCACCTAATAAATGAAGCAGTGTGGACTTTCCGGATCCAGACTCCCCAATGATTGCGAGGCGTTCACCCGCCGGAATAAGCAGGGAAAGATCGTGGAAAACCACTATCTCTGCCTCCCCGGAGCGGTAGGACTTCCGCAGTGAATCCGCCCGGATCACAGTCCCATTCACCAAACCGCAACCTTCATCCTTAGATTAGAACAGCAGCCCCGACTGCGGGCTTCTATTCGGTACTTAGCCCCGGAACCCGTCCGACCGCTTGACAATCTCTATAGCTAATAGACGCCTGAAATAGGCTTTCGGATGCCTAAACCCCTCGCCTGGCTAATCCACAGCCGAATCTGTTGTTTGAAGGAGCAAAGCAGCCCGTAACTGCTTCAACATACCCCTATCTAACGACGATGTTTACGAGTCTGTCCGGTACTACTACGACTTTTACAATGTGTTTTCCTACCACAAACGGCTGCACCTTCTCGACGATCAACGCCATTTGCTCCAGTTCTTTGCTCGCTGTGCCGAACGCTACCCGCAGGTGGGCCCGCAGTTTGCCATTCACCTGCACCGGGATCTCCGCCGAATCTTCTTTCGCCAGATCGGCTTGGAAAACCGGCCAGCTTTGCCGGAACACCGGACCGTTCTGCCCCAGGCTCTCCCACAACTCCTGGGCAGTATAGGGAGCGAATGGAGCCAGCATCTGTGTCAACCCGAGGCTCACCTCGCGGATCGCGCCCGCCGACATTTTTGGCTCCAGCGTGTACAACTCGTTCAATAACTCCATAAGCGCCGCAATCGAGGTATTGAAATGCCAGCGGCTGTCGAAGTCTTCCGTGATGCGGCCGATAGTCTGGTGCAGCTTCCTCCGCGCCGGGCGGTCCGCTTCGTGCATCTCCGGCGCTCCGGTCCGCTCTGCATTGCGAGTCACGAAGCGGAACACGCGCGCCAGGAATTTGCTCACTCCCGAGACGCCTTCCTCCTGCCAGTCCAGATCTCTGTCCGGCGGCGCGGCGAAAAGCGAATACATGCGCGCCGAATCCGCGCCGAACTTCTCGACCATTTCATCCGGAGAGACAACGTTGCCCCGGTTCTTGGACATTTTCGCGCCGTCCTTGACCACCATGCCCTGCGTAAACAAACGGCCCACCGGCTCACGGTTCTCGATCAAGCCCAGATCGCGCATCATTTTCGTCCAGAAACGCGAATAGATGAGGTGCAGAATGGCATGTTCCACCCCGCCGATGTACTGATCGATTGGAAACCAGCGCGCAATCAACTGCGAGTCGAACGGCGCCTTGTCGTTGTGCGGGTCCGCGTAGCGATAGAAGTACCACGACGAATCCACAAACGTATCCATCGTGTCGCTTTCGCGCCGGGCCGGCTCTCCACATACTGGACACGGCACGTTGATAAACGACTCGACCGCCTCTAACGGCGATCGCCCTTTGCCCGTAATCTTGATCTCCCGCGGCAGCAGCACCGGCAGATGTTTCTCCGGAACCGGCACAATCCCGCACTTCGGGCAGTACACCATCGGAATCGGCGTACCCCAATATCGCTGCCGCGAGATGCCCCAGTCCTTGAGCCGGTACGTGATCGAGGACTTCCCAAAGCCATGCGCCTCCGCGAACGCCGTCATCTTCTTGCGCGCATCAGCACTACGCAGCCCGGACCACTCGCCGGAGTCTTCCACTACGCCGTATTCAAGAAAGGGTTGTTGCAAACCGGCCGCGTCCGGCAGTCTGTCGCCTTCCGGACGAATCACCGGCTTGATTGGTAGCCCATAAGTCGTGCAAAACTCAAAGTCCCGCTCATCATGCGCCGGCACCGCCATGATGGCGCCGGTTCCGTAACTCATCAGCACGAAATTGCCGATCCAGATGGGCACTTTCTCGCCGCTGAAAGGATGAACAGCAAACTTGCCTGTCGAGAGCCCCAGCTTCTCTGCGTTGCCTGGATCCTGACGCGCTGTCAAGTCGATCATCTCCTTGACTTTGATCCGGTCCTCGTCGTCCGTAGTCAAACGCTCCACCAGCGGATGCTCCGGAGCAACAATCAGGCACGTCGCCCCGTAAATCGTGTCTACGCGCGTCGTGAACACCCGGATGCGGTCTGCCGCGCCTTCCAGGTGGAAGTCGATCTCCGCGCCCTCCGATCGCCCGATCCAGTTACGCTGCATTGCCAGGACACGCTCCGGCCAGCCTCCTTCCAGCTGCCTCATGTCTTCGAGCAGCTGATCGGCATACGCGGTGATCTTCAAGAACCATTGCCGCATCGCTCGCTGCTCTACTGGCGTGGTCTCGTGCCGCCAGCAGCAGCCATTCACCACCTGCTCGTTCGCCAGCACCGTCCCGCACTCCGGGCACCAGTTCAAGAGCGCTTCTTTGCGGTACGCCAGCCCGCGCTCATACATCTTCAGAAAGAACCACTGGTTCCAGCGATAGTATTCCGGCTCGCAGGTGGTCACTTCCCGATTCCAGTCGAAGGCAAACCCCAACCGCTGAAACTGCACCTTCATGCTGGCGATATTGCTCAGCGTCCACTCTCGAGGCGGTTGCCCCTGCTTCAAAGCCGCATTCTCCGCCGGCAGACCAAACGAATCCCACCCCATCGGATGCAGCACGTTATATCCGCGCATCCACATATAGCGGGCCAGCGCATCGCCAATCGAGTAATTACGCACGTGCCCCATATGCAGTTTGCCGCTAGGATACGGCAGCATCTCCAGCACGTAATATTTGGGCTTCTCCGGCTCGTTCGCTACGTAGAGCTCCGGGTCCGCCGCCCAGCGCGCGTGCCACTTCTGCTCGATTTCTTGGGGGTCGAACGTTCTCTCGGGGATACCAGCTCCTTCAGTGCCGTAACGTTGCGCAGGTCATCGCCCGGCTTATCCACGGGCGTCTCCAGGATGAAGGACTTTTCCCGCAATGCCGGGTTGTTCAGGATGCGACGAAAGCCTTCTAATCCAATATATCCAGCGCCAATGTTCGCG
>CBAAAA010000051.1:0-15205 GCA_964658695.1 uncultured Solirubrobacteraceae bacterium
ATAGACGGGAGAAAAACCGCCTTCTCAGGGGACTTGATTCAATCTCCCGGGAAGGTGAAAACGCTTTACGATCTGCAGTATTCCTACGGCGAACATGAGGGCGTCGATCTTAGCGCCTACTCCCTCACAGAGTTGAAGAAACAGGACATTCAGCTGCTTTGTCCGTCGCACGGGGAAGTCATGAACGACCCTGCGGCAGGCATGCAGGAACTGATCGACAAGTTATCCGATTGGTTTCGCTACTGGAAGTCGTGGGGAGGCACGGTCGGAAACAATGGCCGGAAGCTTACGCCCCATGTCATTGCACATTACCAGACGATGTCGTCCTTTTACACGGTGATCAGCGATAGCGGAAAAGCGCTGCTGATCGACTACGGCCTTCCCGGCTGGAACGCGTTCTACACCTATCGCGATGCCACCGGGACCCATGACCGGTTTCGATTTCTGGAGCACAGCATCGAAGAGATGCGCCTGCATCATGGCCTGAAGTCCGTCGATGTTGCCATTGCCAGCCACATGCACGACGACCACATTGCCGGACTCCCCTATCTGGCTCGCCGTTACGGAACCAAGCTCTGGATTTTCGAAAACTTCGCTGATATTCTGAGCAACCCCAAAGGAAGAAATCTCGGTTGCACGCTCGGAGAAAGCGTTTCGGCTGATCGCTTGATTCGCAACCGGGAAACATTTCGTTGGGAGGAATTTGAATTTACCGCCGTTCATTCTCCCGGGCACACAGACTATCAAATGGCGCTGTTCAGCATCATAGATGGCGTCAAGATCGGATTCACCGGAGACGCATTCTTTCACGACGCGGACCGTCCTTTTGAGATCCGGCACAACCTCATCTATCGCAACCGGGTGAACGTGGGAGACCATTTGAAGTCGGTCGACAATTTGTTGGAGTTTCGGCCGGAGATCCTCGCGCCAGGGCACGGTGAACCCTTTCTGCTTGACATGGATATGGTCGCGGACTTCAGAACGAAGCTCATGAAGCAGGATGAGTTCTGCCGTTCTCTGATCGGCGATCCGGATACCGATGTCGGAATGGATCCATCGGCGGTTGAGATTTTTCCGTACCAGTCGACCATGACTCCTGGAGAAAGCTGCCGCTATGAACTTCGCGCACGAAATCATCGGGACAAAGCTGTCACGCTGACAATTGTTTTGCTGCTTCCCGAGGGTTGGACCTGTCAGCCCCCACGAACTGAGTTCGGCGTTGAAGGCCGCGGTGAAGCCCGTTCCTCTGTCGAGATCAAGGTGCCTCACGAATACCGTTCCGCTCAGAAACGCATTGCGATTACGGCCGACGTTCTCGCCGGCGGTCGTTATCTCGGGCAAGTCGCGGAGGCCGTTATAGACATCCGCGATCCCAGCTTTCGCGAACTTTAGATGTGTTCAGAATATTAACTTGGCCCCGAACTGTATCAGCCTCGGATTATTTGCCTGTGAATTGACAATCCCGAATTGCGGCGTGCCTTGCGTCTGGCCAGGAGCTCCGAACTGCGGTGTATTCAGGAGATTGAATGCCTCCGCTCTGATCTGAAAGCGCAGCCTGCCTTCCGGACCGATATCGGTGTTCTTAAACAGAGCAAAATCCAGATTGTGCAAGCCGTCGTTGAATACGTTTATGGTTCGTCCTACGTTCCCAAACGTAAAAGACGCCGGCTGCGTAAAGCACGACGTATTGAACCATGCACCCAGCCGGCTTACCGCGGAACCTCCGTATCCAGCTCCGTTCGGGCAGGCGCTCCCGTCGAAGTTAGGCCGCGAGCCGGCGCTATTCGAGTCTCCGGTCAGGTTCTGTGATGTGCCGAAAAACAACGGAGTGCCGGTCTGTTCGGTCAGGATGCCGTTGATCCCCCAACCCGATACGAGTGCCCCGGTGACGCCGTGTGCGCCGGACAGGTACTTCTTGCCTTTGCCGACAGGAAGGTCGAGTACATAGCTGAGTACCAGCCGCTGGGGTACATCAAAGGTTGCGAGCGAACGCTCACTCCGCAGATTGCCCCAATTCTGAAAACCGGCGTTCCAATTCGATTCAAGCCACGGCGTGAGGCTCTCCGCATCCGAGATCAACTTGGAGAAAGTGTAAGACGCCAGGACGGTTCCGCCGCCTCCGAAGCGCGCTTCGAATTTAGCCTGCAGCGAGTTATAACTCGAGTCGGCCATTCCCTGGTTAGCTAGCTGCACGTTGGCGTATTGCGGGTAAGGATGTAGCAACGTTCCTTGTGAAATCGTCGCGGTATCCAGCGGGCTGGTGCTCGGCACTTTGTTATAGAACGGATTCGGCACTTGATTTTCCAATGACGTGTTGTAGGTGGCCAGGGTCTGCGCCGAAAGAAAATCGTTTTGGTAATCCTGCAGCGGCAAATGGGTGCCTTTCGCACCTACATAGGCAACATCCAGCAGCGTGTTTCCGGTTAACTGCTGCTGGATATCCAGGTTCCATTGCTGCGTGTAGCCCAGCGGATTGTTCGGTATCTGGGTCAGCACTGACTGGCCATATACGGCACTGAGGTAATTTGCACTCCGTTGCGGAGGCGGAGTCACTCCGTTCGGAAACGGATTGGAAATGAGATTATATGGAGTGACGCTTCCGTTCAGAGAAGTGATCATCGGTTCCGTAATGGCGTTGATGACGTCATGATCGGGCGCGGAATCCAGGTTTACATCGATGGGTAGATACACGATGCCGTATCCGGATCGAATGACTGTCTTTGGCGTCGCCTGAAATGCAAGCCCGACGCGCGGCGAGATCTCGCGATAATTCGTGTTGACGGCATTGCGGCTGCTACGCGCAGACGACGCCACCAATCCGAGCACGCCGTCCAGTGGTAAGCCGGTTGTCTGCGAAAGCGGGTCGGGCGTACCCTGATTCCAGAAACTGATCCGGTTATAGCGCTCCGACCACGGGCCCGTAATTTCGTATCGCAGTCCAAGATTCAAAGTCAAACGCGGCAGTAACTTGTATGTGTCCCCGATGTAAAAGGCGCGATAGATCAGTTGGCTGGCCGTCGCTGCAGGCTCCTGAACGGACCCGCTGGTAGGGGTGCCATAAAGAAATGAAGCGAAGCCGTTGCCGCCAATGGGACTGGGGCTTACGGGGTCGGAATTCGTAAAGGTCGGATTGAAGTTGTACCCGCCTGTGCCATTGTTGGTCTGTATGTAATTCTGCCTCTGTACGCGGATCTCAGCACCAAACTTCAGCGTATGTTTGCCATGGATCGACGTCACACTGGGCGCGACTTCGTAGTTCGTGTCCCACGTGTCCAGGACGCTTCCGGTATTTCCGCCGCAGAATTCGCTGAACTCCGAGACACAAAGATTCGGCAGCGTGCGCACTGCCGACGGAATTTCAGCATTCAGGAAGGAGGGCCAGCCGATCGTCGTCAGATCAAGGCCGGCAGTTTGCGGACTTCGCAGGTAAGAGAAGCGCATGAAGCCGCCGCGCAGATCGACGATCGTGCTGGGGGAAAGAGTGTAAGTGTCATCAATGACGGCGTTGTGCGTTGCGTACCATTCCGGAGTGCCGATGCTCCCGGCATAGGTGCCGTTGTGAAATGGGTCAACGGCGAGATCGTTATCTTTCCAGTACGTGTAGCGGATAAAGAATTTCTGCTTTTCGCTGAAGTTGTGATCGATGCGCATCGTGCCCTGGTCGGTGTTGCCTCCGGAGCTGGCGTTTCCTGCCCAGTTATTCACATCTGAACCGGCGGCAGCGGCGACATTCGGCAGCGCCCAGAGCGAAAGAAGCTTCGCGGAAACCGGATTGATCTGGCTGGCGCAGATGACGTTCAAAACGCCGTTGCACTGAGCCTGCTGGCGTGTGTAGAGACCCGGATTCGCCGGATCAGGAGTAGACGAGAAAGGATTGTAAATCGGAGTACTCAACGCCGAGAAATCGCCGTTTCGTTCGGCTTGTGTTGGGACCGATAACAGCAGCGGCTGTCCTTCACGGAGCCGGAAGCCTTCGTAGTTCAGGAAGAAAAACGTTTTGTCTTTGACGATCGGACCACCCAGCGTTCCACCAAACTGGTTCTGGGTGAAGGCGCCGGTTGGAATCCCGTTTTCGTTGTTGAAGAAGTTGTTCGAATTGAGGTCTTTGTTGCGGAGGAACTCATACACCTCACCGTGGAATGCATTGCTCCCGGATTTGGTGGCCATATTCACCACGCCACCCGAGAACTGGCCGTACTCCGGCGGAAGAGAGTTGGTCTGCACTTTGAATTCCTGAATGAGTTCCTGGGATGGCAGCAGTTCCACCGCGTGCCCGAACGGGACCACCATGGAGACTCCATCGAGTATCCAGCCGCTCTGGTTGGCTACGCCGCCACCGATCTGAAAATTGCCGTTAGCAGAATTGTTTGTGCCCGCCGCGTTCTGTTGCGAACTGCCCTGCGGAACCACCCCGGGCACCAGTGCGACCAGCGCCAGAGGATTGCGGCCGTTTAACGGCAAATCGTTGACGGAGCGTTCATCGATCACTTGTCCGATGTCCGACGTCTGCGGCTGAATTAAATCTGAGCTCGCGTTTACGGTGATGTGTTCCTGGGTCGAACCTACCTGGAGGGTGAAGTTCAATTCCACCGTTTGCCCCACTTCGAGCCGGATGCCCTCATCGATCTTCGAATCCAGACCTCTGGCAGCGGCAGTGACGTTATAAGAGCCAGGCTGCAGGTAGGTGAAGGTGTAAAGACCGGCTGCATTTGTCACAGTGGTACGGGTAAACCCGGTGCTCGGCGACACCAGGGTCACGTTCGCTTCTGGAACGGGAGACTGGGTCGCGTCTTGTACCGTCCCAGAGATTCCGCCCGTCTGGGCCCAGGCTGCACCGGCAAAGACGAGCGCCGCAAAGGCGGCCGTCGCAGAGACGTGCATTGTGAATTTCATGAGAATGAACCTCCCCTTCTTCTAAGAGCGTGGACCGAGACATGTCCTTATCTGTTGAGAGGAGATATATCATGGGTGCAATTTACCTGTCAACTAAATACATGTCACCTGTCTAGACATGTCATCCGCTTTGTGTTCGGGCTTGTATATACCATCGTGAGTCAGCGTAGAATTACTGAGAGTAAACTGACAAACGTGATGGAAGATGTCTCCAGTCTGGAGAGCACGTCCGTTTCAGCAACAAGCAAGGGTCCGAAGTATCGATTGATCCGCGAGAAGATTCGTGAATCGATCGAAACCCGCTGCTATGGACCCGGCGAACGCTTGCCGGCGGACTCCGAACTGGCATTGCAATTTGACACCTCTCGCCTCACCATCATTCGAGCTCTTCGAGATCTGGAGATGGAGGGTCTGGTGAAGCGCCGGGCAGGTGCGGGAACGTTCGTTTCAATTCCAGTTCAGCTGGAACCGCACGAGTTTGGACTGCTCATCCCAGACCTGGGCGATGGCGAAATTTTCGAGCCGATCTGCCGGGGGATGGCGCGTTCCGGCGAGTCTGCCCGGCAAGCGCTGCTGTGGGGAAACGTATCCGCATCGGCCAAGACAAAAGAGCAGCAGGCCGAAGAGCTGTGCCGCTATTTCATATCGCGCAAAGTGTCGGGTGTTTTCTTTGCGCCGGTCGAACTCACGGAACACAAGGATCAACTCAATATCCGGATTGCCGCGGAACTGGAACGTGCGCAAATCCCGCTTGTTTTGTTGGACCGCTGCATTTACCCGTTTCCTCGCCGAAGCCACTTCGATCTGGTCGGAATCGACAACGTACGCGCGGGTTATTCGATCACGGAGCGCGTGCTGCACTCCGGATGCCGCCGTGTAGCGTTCGTGTCGCGGCCCGGTTCCGCGCCTACTATTCAAATGCGGTCCGCAGGGTATCGGGAAGCTCTGTGGCGGAACAAGGTCGCGCTTGATCCCGTGCTTGTGGCAGAAATCGATCCGGCCGATACGAATAAATTCAAGAAGTTTATGCATGCCGCGCGCCCGGATGGAGTTGTCTGCGCCAATGACTTTACCGCGGGCCAGTTGATGCACAGCGCCATTGGGGCGGGCCTGCGCATTCCCGATGATTTGCGTATCGTCGGGTTCGACGACGTAAAGTATGCGAGTCTCCTGCCGGTGCCGCTCACCACTGTGCATCAGCCGTGTGCGGAGATCGGCGCTGCGGCAGTGACGGCAATGTTGCAGCGGCTTGAGAAGCCCGGCCTCAGCGGACGGGATATTCTTCTTGATTTCCGCATCATCGTGCGCCAGTCTTGCGGCGGAGTTGGAGTTTCATGAACCGCAGACAGTTCGCCCTCCGTTCCGCGGCCGGCAGCTTGCTCCTGACAAACGCACAAGGCAAAGGCCATAAGCCGGTTCCGCCGGATGTCCGGGAAATTCTCCCCGGAATCTGGCGTCTCTCCTTCGGAGTTGGGGAAGAGAAGACGCCGGTCCGCACGCGGCGATATCCGCCAGCCGAGAGTTCGTTGTCCCGCCTCCCGCAGGTTGCGCGATGTCCGGTAGATCTATCGCAAGTAACCGGCGGGGCCTCTTCGCGCGGCTACCAGATTCAATTGCCGCTGGCGTCCGACGAGATGGTATACGGGTTTGGTTTGCAATTCCAATCCTTCCTGCAACGGGGACTCAAAAAGACTCTGCGCGTCAATGCCGACCCGAAACTGGACACTGGGGATTCTCACGCACCAGTACCCTTCTATGTCACAACGCGCGGCTATGGAGTGCTTGTCGACACCTTGCGTTACGCGACTTTTTATTGCGGGAACAAGGAGCGAAAAGGAACACGGCGAGCGAGCCGGGAAGGGGAACAAAAAAGCGTTGCTGGTGCGCTACCGGCCGAGTATGCGCGCTACCATCCGGACGAAGCGAGCCAGACAATCATCGAGATTCCAGCGGCTCGCGGCGCAGATGTTTATGTTTTCGGCGGGCCGGCAATGCGTTCTGCTGTCCAGCGATATAACCTCTTCGCCGGCGGTGGTGCATTACCGCCACGCTGGGGCTTAGGCTTTTGGTACCGCTGCGATCTGGACTTCAATCAGCACCAGGTTTTAAGCTTGGCCGACGAGTTCCGGCAGCGCCAAATACCGTGCGATGTGCTTGGCCTCGAGCCAGGCTGGCAAACCCATTCCTATTCGTGTTCGTATGTGTGGAGCGAAAAATTTCCTTCGCCTCGCGAGATGCTTGTCAGTCTGAACGAGAAAAACTACAAGCTGAATCTTTGGGAGCACGCCTTCACTCATCCGTCCTCACCCATTCACGATCCGCTGCTTCCGGTTTCCGGTGACTACCAGGTCTGGGACGGGCTTGTTCCTGATTTCCTGGACGCAAAGGCGCGCGACATCTTCTCGGCCTTTCACGAACGTGAACATGTATCGCTGGGAGTTTCCGGCTACAAACTGGACGAATGCGACAATTCCGATTTCACTGGTAATTGGTCCTTCCCGGAGCTCTCCCGCTTTCCGTCCGGCGTTGACGGTGAGCAGATGCACTCGTCGTTCGGGCTGCGCTATCAAGACGCGATCGGAAATATCTTCGATCGGCGAGGCCAACGCACGTATAGCCTTGCGAGGTCTTCCCATGCCCTGGCGTCGCCGTACCCGTTTGTCCTCTATAGCGATCTGTACGACCACGCCCAGTTCATTCGCGCTCTGGTGGACTCCGGTTTCTCGGGGCTGCTGTGGTGCCCGGAGGTTCGGGATGCAAAGGACGCGGAAGACCTCCTTCGCCGGCTGCAGACCGCGGTGTTTTCGCCTCTCACGATGGTGAATGCATGGTACATAAAAAACCCGCCCTGGAAAGAAGTAAACGCCGACAAGAATAATGCCGGCAACTTCGCACCGGGCTGGGAAGGACTGGAAGCTTCGTGCCGCAGTCTGATCGGCCTTCGGATGCAACTGATCCCGTACCTGTACTCGGCTTTCGCCCGCTACCATCTGGAAGGCTTGCCGCCAGTTCGTGCGCTTGTCATGGAGTATCCAGACGACCCGAAAACGTGGACCATTGATGACCAATATTTATTGGGTGAGTGCTTACTGGTGGCGCCCCTGATTGCCGGACAAAAGGAGAAACGGATTTATTTGCCGGATGGTGACTGGTTCGATTTCTGGAGCGGTCAGCATTTACCTGGGAAACGGTTGATTACAGCTGCGCCGCCACTCGAGCAGATTCCGGTGTTTGTGAAGGACCATGCGCTGTTGCCGCTGGCGGAAGTGACGCCCCACACTAATGACGAACGCTGCTTCAACATCACAGTCCGTGTATACGGCGATGGCGCTCAGGGCGGACTACTGCACGAGGACAATGGCGAGCCCAGCGCGCCGATGACAAGAGTCCTGCTGCATTGGGACGCTCAACGTCAAGCTGGTTCAGTTTCCCGGGAGGGAACGGCATCCGGCCAGAAGTATCAAATCACCCGATGGCAGCCTATTGAAGGACCTCAGATTCGCTGATCTTATTGGCTAATTCTAGCGACAGCGGAATGGAGTGTTTTCTCGCGCAGCTGTTTGGACGTCGTGAGCGCTTTCTCGGCCGCCGCGGTTTGCCCCAGGTCCTTGTAAGCTCGATAGAGCTGGAAGTGAAGATCGCCATAGTAATCAAGCGGCAATGCTTTCTCTAACTCAGGGGCCGCCTGCGCCGCTTTTCCCAAATGCATATACGTTGTTCCTAACAGTGCCCGTGCTTGCAAGAGACCGGGATCGAGATGGACCGCCTCTCGCAAATAGCGGGCCGCAGTTTCCAGTTGATTTTTCTTCGTAAAAACCTGCCCCAGCAGATAATCTGTTTCCGCATTGTGGCGATTCAACTTGGACGCCTGTTCCAGTTCACCCTCCGCATCGTCCAGGCGGTGCAGTTGAATGCTCATCTCTCCAACAGACTGGTGAAGCGCCGCATCATCGCCGCGCTTCTGCAATGCTGCTTGAAATTCAACCAGGGCCGACGGAAAATCCTGCCGCAGCCGGTACACGTCGCCTCGTAACTGGTGCGCAAAGGTGGAATCCGGGAAGCGGGTCTGCAAATTCTCGAAGGATTCTTCGCCGAGTTTTGTGGTTGCCCGGATGAGCAGGTACAACCGCTCAGCCGTCTCTCGCTCCTCCAGCGCCGCTGCCAGATCGTTGACGTCTTGAGTCCCAGCAGCCGAAAGCTGCGTTCCGCCGGTCACGCTGTCGATTGAATGCGCTTTCGCATGCTCGTCTGCCGCCGCTTTCGCGTCATTCCGGTCGGATGCAAGATCGCCTGCCAGCTGATGTGCCCAAGCCGAATCTCGATAGGTTGAAGCAAGCCGCTTCGTTAAGCCGTTACCCATGTCGAGGTAAGCCTGGCCAACCACGAATAGTGACTCTTCATCCAGCTGGCGCTTGAAGAACTCCAATTGGCGCAAGGCAAGACCGTACTTTCCAAGGATCACATAGCAGGCGAGAAGGCCACGGGCAGCTTGCGAGTTGTTCGGGTCCAATTGCAAAGCGCTTTGGAGTGCCGACGCGGCCTGATCAACTTTTCCAAGTTTTAGATCGGCGAGTCCAAGAAATAGCTGCGCAGGGAGAAGTTTGGGCTCGGATCGCGTGACCGGTGAGAGCTCATCCGCCGCTTTGCCGTATTCGCTGATCGAGTAGTACATCAGACCCAGATTTGCCCGCGCCTGAATAAGCGTTGGATCAATCTTTAAGACCGCCCGAAACTCAGCGATCGCCCGGTCGTAGTCGAGGCGCGCCGCAGCCGCTTGCCCCTTCTGAAAGTGATCGGCAACAACGGAGTCCTCTTGCGCATACATATGCTCGGCGAACAAAAGCGAAGAGAAGCTGCAGAGATAAAGGAACATAAGGCCGACTCTCATCCTGCGCCGCGCAAGCGTTGAATGCTGAAATTCGAAAATACAAAGTCGTAGCCAGCAGCTTCGATTAAGTGATCCGTGAAGGCGTTTTCACCGTAGGGAGGTCCGGTTAGCGATACGAATGCGCGCACCTTACGCCCCAAATACTTTTCAAAGTCCTCCTGAGACCCAACCACTTCGCTTTTGGCGGTAGCAAGATCCAGGGTTGTCAGTTGCGTGTGGGAGCGAGCATGACTCGCGACCACATGCTTTCTCTCGAGCTTGCGCACTTCTTCCCAGTTGAGTGCGTACCGTCCATCGGGATACTCACGGGTTTCCATCCCGATCTCGTGACTCTCGGCAAAAGCTAACTGATCCTTAACAGCAGCGCCCACGAATCCTGTGATGATGAAGAACCAACCGACGAAACCATACCGTTCCAATAAAGGCGCCAGCACGTCGTACCCGTTCCTATAACCTTCGTAGACCGCGACAATGAGCCCGGGTTTCGATTTATGCCATTGGCCGCTTGTGAGATAGCGATCGAGCTCGATCTCGTTGACGGAAGAGAAAAATTGACTGTAATGCGCGAGTTGGCGCTCGAATTTGTCAGCTTGCGCGCGAGAAGTATTGTGAAAGTTCACGGTCCGGATGAGCGGGTCGGACGCGAGCATTTTTTCGACAGCAGTAGCGCGTGCCCCGAAGCTTGGGGGAGAGTTCAAAGGCTCTTCTCATTTCCGCCACTGGTGAAATCGCGATCAGCTAGCAACTCAACAATTTTCGCCACATCCGCGGCGGGCGCATCCGGATGAATCCGTTGCCATTCGCTGGCATAGCGGTGGAAGGAGGAGGCGACTTTCTGGTTGAGATCGGATGGAGCGAGCGCTGGTGAGTTGGGTTTGCCCGCCAGATTCTTACAGGCCAGAAACATCGGGATGCCCTCTTCTGAGTAGACATGCGCTCCCAGACGTGCGAGGTCTGCCCTGAGGCCGTCGCCGGGAGTCTTCGCAACCTCTGCGCCGAAGGCTGCGGCTGCAATCGCGGCCAGTGCTCCGCGCCGATTTATCATCCAGACAACCTCTCTTTCTATCCCTTAACTCCGCCCGCAGTCACGCCTCTGACGTAAAAGCGCTGAAGCGCCAGAAACACTAATACCATCGGAACGACCGATATCGCAAGGGATGCCTGCTGCAGTGAGAACGTGCGTTCATCCAAAAACGCGCCTCGGATGAGATAGATGCCAACAGGAACAGTTTGAAGATCCGGAGCGGTCCTGGTGACCGTCATGGTCCAGAGCACTTCGTTCCACTGGTATACGAAGACGAAAATGCCCAGCGTGGCGAGCGCGGTTTTGGCAAGCGGCAAAGCGATGGTGAGAAATATCCGGAACTCGCCGGCGCCGTCTACACGCGCCGCGTCCAGCAGTTCGTCGGGTATTGAGATCATGAACTGGCGCATCATGAAAATGCCGTACCAGGACACCGCGAATGGCAGGATGAGCGCCGCGTAGGTGTTCAACAGGCCGGTACCTCCCTGTCCCGCCAAGTTGTTTCCGCCGGCAAGCGGCCAGAAGCGCAGGATGAAGAACATGGGAATGAGAAACAGGAAAAATGGGAACATCTGGGCGCCGACGACGCAGCGCAAAATCAGATCTCTTCCCTTGAACCTGAATTTCGCCAGCGCGTACCCTGCCATCGAACTCGTTACCAGCTGAGCAATTGTAATTGCGCTTGTAACGAGGATGCTGTTACCAATCCAGCGCAGCATCGGCAGTTCGCGAAATACCAGAACGAAGTTCCGCCATTGAGGATCGTGCGGCCAGTAAACGGGCGGATTCGCGAGGCGTTCGGGAACTGTTCGCAGCGAGCCAAGAAACATGTCCGCGAACGGAGCAATCATAATGAGTGCGCCCATTGTGAGGAGCGCGTACTTCAGCCAAACGCCTGGCGCAAGCCAAGTCCGGTGGATCTTATGACCGTCGGCGCCGTGTGTTGGCCGGGAACGTTCTTCCATCGGCAGCACACCTGCATTTGCGAAATCCGGGCCTGCGAAATCTGGTTCTGCCATCAGTGCGCCTCGATCCCTCCGCGCCGGAAGATGTGAAGGTGAACGAGCATGACGCCCAGGATCAATAAGAACAAGATGAACGCCGCCGC
Organism: uncultured Solirubrobacteraceae bacterium; assembly: GCA_964658695.1. Classification (GTDB taxonomy): domain Bacteria; phylum Acidobacteriota; class Terriglobia; order Bryobacterales; family Bryobacteraceae; genus Bog-105. The sequence goes on from CBAAAA010000051.1 coordinate 11,914, forward strand.
TGAAGCACGTCCAAGCCGGAGATGAGCGAATGCCATGTCATACGAATAAAGGGCCGTAACCGTGGTGCTGTGAACGGGGCCTCCATCCGTGAGCACCAGCATAAGCGGAAGTGAGCTGAGGCAGCTGATGAAATCCGTGATCGTGACGAACAGCAGCGTTGGCTTCAGTAGTGGAATTGCGATTCGCGTGAAGAGGCGATAGGCGTTCGCTCCGTCGATGCGCGCGGCCTCGAAGAAACTCTCGTCAATGCCGTCGATGCCCGCCGAGAGTAGAAGCATGCTCTTGCCAAGATTCATCCAGACGAAAACCAGGATGACTGAGAACATCGCGAACCTCGGGTCGGTCAGCCAACCAGGGCCAGGCAGGCGAAGGAGGTCGAGAGTCCGGTTCATCAGTCCAGTGGAATCTGCCAGGACAAACCTCCAGACGAACGCAACCGCGATGACATTCGTGACCATAGGCAACCAGTAGATGGAACGCCAAAGCCCCCGAAAGAAGCTCTTGGAGGAGGCATAGGCAACAGCCAGCGCCAACGGGATGCCGAGGGCGAGCGCGCCGAGAGCAAAGACAGCGGTGTTTTTCAGTGTTTGGACAAAGAATGGATCGCGCGTCAGCAAATACGTGTAGTTTGCCAGTCCAACGACTCTCAATGGCGCAAATGCCTGGAAATTGGTAAACGTAAGACAGAACGCAACAACTAGCGGCAGGACGAAGAACAGGATTCCGAACAGGAGAGCAGGGCTCAGGAATAGGAACGGGATCGTTTGACGCTTCATCGCTGTTTCGCCCGGCTAGTCCGACTCGCGAAGAACCCTGCGGATCGAAGCATCGGCTTCTCTTAGCGCCTCATCTGGTGAAAGCAACCCCAGCCATGCCTCTTCGATATAGCTTCGCAGAAGTTCTTCGATTTCATTTGAATGTGGAATGCTGTCTAGCGGTAGTGCGCGACCTGCCGACAAGGCATCGACGAATGGCTTCAAAAATGGATGGGCGAGTTCGTCAGAAGACGCCTTCAGATCCAGCTGGTTGCCCGTCAATGCGCCGAGTTTGATCAGCATTTCGCCTACACACGACCGCTGGCCCGGCGCCCGCGGTGTATTCAACCATTGAAGAAGCTTCCAAGCCTCGGTTTTGCTCCGGCTCTTAGCATCCACCGCCCAAAAAAATCCATACTGAACGGTTCTCCAGTTCGTACCTCCTGGGATCGGGGCCACTCCGACCCTATCGGCAAAACGCTTCCCGAAGCTTTGGAGGAGTTCATTCTTGTACCAGTTCGGCACGATCATCATCCCGACCGTTCCGCTGGGGAACTGATTGGGAGTAGCGCCAAGGCTCGTTCCGCGTGTCCTAAACAATCGCACTTGCCCTTCGAGCACCTCGCGGGCGGAGGCGCTGGTCAACTGAGTCGATCGCCGATCGGGAGAGAACAACGACTGTTTCTGAGAGTAGAGCGAGGCGAGAAACGGGTTAACGACCATCGGCGAGCTGGGGCCAAATGCAAACCCGTTGATCATCAGTTGGCCCTGCCGGTTGGCTTGAGAGATTTTGGCGGCATCTTGCACCAGTTCGTCCCAGGTAACTGGCGGACGGGTCAGTCTTGCGCTCGTGAACAGCTGCTTGTTGTAAAGGAGCATGTAAACATTTACCTCGGCAGGGATTCCCCACACGTGTCCATCAAAAGCCAGTGCATCTCTGGTTCTGGGCAAATAGGTGCTCTGCACGAAATGCAATATTTCCGGAGGAGGCCACGCGAGCGATCCACTTTCGACCAACTGCGCGGTCCACATGCTAGTGAGGTTGTATATGTCGGGTACCGATCCGCCGATTCGCGCCATGAAGAGCGTTTCCAGGAAGTCACGGTACGATAACTGCCGGTGAACGATGGAGACAGTCGGGTTCAGTCGCTCATACTCAGCAAAACACGCGCTCAAGGGAGCCCGTTGTTCATTTGTGTAATGAGTAGCGACGATAAGGGTCTCGCCCCGCACCGAATTCGACTGCAATGCCGCGACGACCATGAATGTGAGTGCTAAGCAGTTGGCGAGCCTGTTGGTCGAGGTCCGTCGATTGGTGTAGGTCACGTTCTATTTGCCCGAATGGGTATTATGCCAATGTCGAAAATCGCTCGCTGCCTCAATATCCGCTGGGAGATTCAGGGCAGTTTTTATTCAGTCGATCAGATCTGGCCCGTCGAAGATTTTGATCTGCATAGCGTAACAGTGTCAAAGATCACGCGCCCTCGTGGGTAATCCGCCCACTCTGCGCAGGCCGCTGATCAGTCGTTCTCCGGGCGCGACGGATTGGCCCAATGGCCGGATTCGTCTTTGCCGCTTACGACAACGCCTTTTGCATTCCAGCCCAGGTCTGCTCTGACGATCGCGGGGCAATACCGCAAGGTAAGTCCACAGCGTCGCTTCGTCGATTGGTTCGCTTCGGAACCGTGCAACAAGAGGTCGCTGTGAATTGAAATCTCTCCGGCGTTCAACTCAACATCTATCGGTTCGCCTAGAGTCTCAGCACCGACCACCGTTTGGTTTAGAACATTCACCTCGTCGTCTTCACTCAGCTTATAAGTCAGATGGCCTAAGTGATGCGAACCAGGAATGTACCGCATGCAGGCGTTTTCCACGCTGGCGTCATCGATCGCAAGCCATGCCGTGACCGCCATTGATGGCGTTAGTGGCCAATAGCTGGAGTCTTGATGCCAGGAAACCCGTTTACCATCGCCGGGCATTTTGCAGAAAAAATGGGAGCCCCACGCAATCACATTCTCGCCAAGCAGGTCTTTAATGCGGGCCACAATGCGGGGATGCGTCAGGATATCGTAAACGCGCCCATACCGGAGGTGCGCCGTGCTGATGGAATAGCTATCGCCGCCCGCGGCCAGTGTCCGCCTTAGGAGTTCATCAAAGTACTGCCGAATACCCGCTATCTCTTGCTGATCGAAAACGCGAATCCCGGCCAGGTAACCTTTGCTATTGAATGCTGCGATCTGCTCAGGAGTGAGTGCAACAGGCTGCTCTGTCTTCGATGGATGAAAGTGCAGATCGCGTTCGAGGTTAGTCAGTTCTTCCGCACTCGGGATGAAGTTCGGCGTTGTTGAAGTGCTCATATTTTGCCTTGCTCTATACTCTCACCTTTGTCGTCTCGAAGATGCTTTGAGAGGCTTGACCCGGAAGCGCTATCCAATGCGAAGTAAACACGCAGGATTCTCAGCCATTGAAGCCTTCGTCTGTGATGCATGTGAGGAGAGTGTAATGGTCGCTCCGTTCGATAAACAAAAGTTCGATA
>CBAAAA010000052.1:0-1980 GCA_964658695.1 uncultured Solirubrobacteraceae bacterium
AGAGCGAACGCGGCAGCGGCAAAGAATATGCCCTGCAAGGCCAGCAGGTTTCCCAGTGCTCCCGCGGCGATCGCGAAAACGACGTTGCCGCTATGCGTGAAAACTTCATTGCGCGCGACACGTTGAGACAGTCGATCCTTCTCAGACATGCCCAGCGCGAAGGCGGCTGTAGCTGCGGGAAAAACCGTTACTCCCAGGCCAATTACGAGCTGAATGGCGATTTGCAGCGAGTAGTTCGGCACTAACACGATGCCCAGAGCGCCTGACGCCACAACGACTGCGGCCCCTGCCGTCCAAAGCTGCTTGTGCCGGGATTCGTCGACCAGTTGCCCGACTGCGCTCTGGACCATGATTCCCGTCAAAGACTGACAGGCGATCAACACCCCAATCTGCCCCGGGTTCCAGTGGCGAACCGCAGTGTAGAAGATTGACATAAACGGGCCCAATCCGGTTTGAATACCGGCATTACAGAAGTTGAGCGCATCGAGCGCGCGCAGGCTGCTTACTTTTGGTTCAGGCAAAGCTTCCATTTTCCGGACCGAACTGCGAGATGACAATCGGTCAACGCCCGGCTCGAAAGAAACCGGTCGAGACCCGCCGGGACGCCGGCACTACGCACGCACTCCGTCTTGCCAAACCTAAACGTAGCGGAAGACATGCTCGAAAGCCGAAGAAGCGACGTGTAACTTTACTAAGTGACAGTCTCGGGAGCTATGTTGTTTCCCGAAAAGAAGGATCAGCGGACAATCAGAGCCGATAGGCTCTACGGACGAGTCCGTTCGTCAGCTCGAAAGCAAGTTCGAAGGCTTCGTCCTCGTCGATTCTATGCTCGACCACAAGCTTGGCGAGGAAGGCTGAATCGACGCGGCGCGCTACATCATGACGGGCGGGAATCGACAGGAATGCCCGGGTGTCATCGTTGAAGCCAACGGTGTTGTAAAAGCCGGCGGTTTCGGTCGCATACTCCCGGAATCGCGTCATACCCTCAACGCTATCGTGAAACCACCAGGGAGGTCCGAGAAGCAGGCAGGGATAATGACCGGCAAGCGGGGCGAGTTCGCGGCTGTAAGTGGATTCATCTAGAGTAAACAGGATGATAGTTAGTTTGGGTTCATTCCCTAATTCATCTAATAGCGGCTTCAATCCATGGACATAGTTGGTGGGCATGGGAATATCCGCTCCGACGTCACGCCCGAAGTTCTCGAATAGCGCTTGGTTGTGATTGCGAAAGCTTCCCGGATGAATCTGCATCACCAAGCCGTCTTCGACGCTCATCCGCGCCAGCTCGGTTAGCATCTGCCCACGAAATTGCTCTCGTTCGCCGGCATCCGCGTCGTCTGCCAGTACCTTTTCGAAGAGTCTGCCGGCAGTTGCTGAATCGAGATTCGCAGTACTCACGGTCGGGTGCCCGTGATCTGTGGCAGTGCAGCCAAGCTGTTTGAATCTGGCTCGGGCTTTACGCAAGGCTTGCAGGTAGCCTTTCCACGCGCCCGAGTCCTCTTGATACCGCTCGCCTAGCTTAGCCACATTAGAAGCGAAGTTCACGAAGTCGGGATCAACCACGGCGTCCGGTCGGAAAGTCGGCAGAACTCGGCCTTTCCACCCTGAAATTCGAAGCTGTTCGTGCGCGTCCAGAGAATCCAGAGCAGAATCAGTGGTACTCAGAACCTCTATGTTGAATCGTTCGTAAAGCGCCCGTGGCCGGAACTCCGGCGTTCGCAGCTTCTCGGAAATTCGATCGAAAAAAAAATCCGCTGTGTCAGCAGCCAGCCGCTCCTTGATACCGAATAGCTCTTCGAACGAAAAATCAAGCCACAGCCGCGTAGGAGTTCCACGAAACAGGTAGTAGTTGCTGGCGAAGACTCGCCAAAGTTCGCGGGCATTCGTGGTTTGAGGCTGGCCAATTCCAAGATCCTCCATCCGAACTTCCCGCTGGCTGTATAGCATGCGGTAGATGTAATGATCAGGGACGATGAACAA
>CBAAAA010000052.1:1990-12819 GCA_964658695.1 uncultured Solirubrobacteraceae bacterium
GGATCGGGAAAGGGCTGGTCGTCCGCGAACCATTGCGCCTGCGTGTGACCGTGAGGACTGACAATGGGAAGCGACTCGACAGAGTAGTATAGTCGCCGGGCAATCATTCGAGTATCAGGATCGGCTGGGAACAGCCGATCTGCGTGTAACTGCGGCATCTGCTGAATAACTAGGCGCGCTCGAGATAACTGCCGTCGGTCGTGCTGACGCGGATCTTCTCCCCTTCGTTGATGAAGGGTGGCACCTGCACCACCAATCCGGTGTCCATTTTAGCTGGCTTTGTCACGTTGGACACGGTAGCGCCCTTCAACCCCGGCTCCGTTTCCTTCACGACCATTTCTACGCTAGGTGGAAGCTCAACACTGATCGGACTGCCCTCATAAAACTCAACGTTCACCTTGAGTTGAGGGATCAGGTACTGCGTATTGTCGCCAAGATTTGCCACGGTCAGCTGAATTTGCTCGTACGTCTCGGTGTTCATGAAATGGTAGTACTCTCCATCATCATAGAGAAATTCCATCTGGTGCTCTTCGAGCGCGATCCGCTCTACCTTGTCTTCAGACGAGAAGCGATGCTCAATCATCGAACCGGATCGGATGTTCCGCATCTTAGCCTGGACGAACCCGCGCAGATTTCCCGGTGTTCGATGCACCATGCTGAATACGGTGTGCAGTTCCTTGTTGAACTTCACCACCATGCCCGGGCGAAGTTGTGTCGCTGCAATCATGGATGAAAAAACTCCTGTAAGTCGGCACAAGGCGTGCCGGAAGCCCTCAGTTTATCAGGCGCAAAGCGCTTCAACGGCCAGCGTCACTTCCCGGCGCACACCTTTCCGTAATACTCCGCCGAGACTCGCCACATGCCGGCAGCGTCAGCGTTCCGCCCTTGCTGCTTGCCATCCTCGGCATAGAATAACTTGGCGTGTGGTCTTAGTTTCCAGAGAATGGTCGTCGTGTTGCTTGGACGGCGCGTGAGCTCCACGCAGTGTTCCTCTAGCGGGATGAGCATGAGGTGTCCGAAATCCATGCTCCGGCTTTGCCAATTGGCTGGACAGTTCTCGCCATTCGCACCGGTTGGAGTGATCTGGATACGACAAGCGTCCTCATCCCAGCTGGTCCGGGCAATAAGCTTAGAGGCTTCCTCGTCATAGAGTGCCGGTTCCATGTTCCGGTAGCTCACCCCGGGCAAGTAGGGATCGGCCCACAAGAATTCATAAGCGACTCCGGGACCGTCCCGAATCGTTTGCGAGTCTTCCATGGCCCATGCCTGCAGGAACTGAGAGCCTTCGAGATTTGGATCCAGGGAGACCAGCGCCAGTGCCGCGGCATGCATTTGCCAGCCGGGGTTGGATAACTGCTGGGGAGGAAGCGAAAGTAGAAACAAGACCGGAAGGTTGAAGAAGAAAGTTACTGCTCCCTCCCGAAGATCTTGTCGATTGGACGAGCGCACCGCATCCAAGTACTCGATCGCGCTATAAAGAGAGCCTGGTTTTTCAAAGCCGGTCTTGGTGACCGCCGGGATGAAATCCGGAGAAGGTGGAGGCGCGGTTCCGGACGCAATGGCGAGGAATTCCAGGTCGCGGAGTTGTTCCAACTCACTCTTTCCATTTGGCTGACACTTTTTCGTCGCGGCGGGAACTGGGACGCTGACCCAGTCCATGATAACGGCCACTTGCCGGATCTCGCATGGATGAGCGTCAGCCCACACGACCGCTTCTTTCGCCCGGCTCTGATCGTTCGTGATGGCCGCGTAAAGGGCCAGCTCGAATCCGCGTTCCGGAGAGTTGGGAACAGTCTGCAGCCTATGTTCGAGATTGATCCACCTCGACGTTTGTCTTTCCCGGTCGCGCTTCAGGCGGCGCAGGCGCTGAGAGTTTAACAACAGCTTCGGGGAGTGGTCCCCGTCAGGAGCGGCCTGAACCAGATTCCTGCAGAGAAAGATCCCGATCAGAGCGAATGTAAAGAAACGCAATCAAGTATTCTAGCTGCTACCAGGCCAATGTCTGCGTTCTCGCCGGTTCGGCCCCGTTCGCCAGATAAATAGTGTGACAGCGCTCGCATCGATAGGCCTCGACATCAGAACCGTACACTGACTTCACCTCAGCTGTCAGATCGAACCATCGCTTGAGGTGTCCGCGGCACATCTTCCCCCTGGCATCCTTTTCCGTGCAAGCCCGCATACGCATCATGCGGCGCTTGACCTTGGTTCCGTCCGATAGCGTAGCGATGACCTCGTCTGTTCCTCCCGGCCGGTAATCAGTAAGGGGAGCACTCATATCATTGAGAATACGCGGAGACTCGGCGCAGCACTTTGCTACTCTGAGGGTTCTACCGGCTGCGACCTGCAAATGAGCGTCGGCGCCAGGCAACTTCCAAGTTATGCCGGCTCGGGTAAGTGAGACGTTCGTCCTCCGCACATATCCCTTTCGAGAGTCGGACCTGATCGTTAGTTTCTTTACACGCGATCAGGGGAAACTTCGTGGGGTCGCCAGGCGGGCTCGTAAGTTAAAAAGCGATTATGGGTCGGGACTAGAACGTCTATCGCTCGTGAACCTTTCTTACTCACAAAAAGAGAACCATGAATTGGTGAACTTGAACTCGTGCGATCTGCTGCAGTCCCAGTTTGATCTGGTCACTGACTTCGCTGCAAGCGTGACGCTTGACTATATTGCTGAGGTCAGCGACCACCTGCTGCCGGCGAATGAGCCCAACGAACGCTTTTTTCGTCTCCTCACTGCTGTCCTGAACCACATGCACCAACGGGCGCCGGGCGCCATCTGGGCGGCCATCACATATTTTTCATTGTGGGCGACACGGCTCTCGGGCTTTCTGCCCGATCTCGAAACGCATCCGGACCGCACACTCTCCCCTTCTTCGCGCGAACTATCCAGCGCGATGCTGCGCACTCATATCGCGGACCTGCCTCCCGCGGCCATCTGGAACAAGGACACTGCGCTTGACTTGCGCCGCTTTCTGATACGCCAGATGGAAGAACACGTTGAGCGCCGGTTCCGCACCCCGGCGCTTCTCGAAGGCCTCTGAGACTTGGTACTCGAGCGAAACCATGGATTCCTTCCAAGACACAATCTTCAAACTGAAGCATTACTGGGCCGATCGCGGCGCCGTCATTCAAGAACCATACGACATGGAAGTCGGGGCCGGCACGATGTCGCCTGAGACCTTTCTTCGCGTGCTCGGGCCGAAGCCCTACAAGGTCGCTTATGTGCAGCCTAGCCGGCGGCCCGCCGATGGCCGCTATGGCGAGAACCCAAACCGCCTGTATAAACACCAGCAGTTGCAAGTCATTCTAAAACCTACCCCCGACGACGTACTCGATCAGTACCTGGGTAGTCTTGCCGCCATCGGGATTGATCTGCGCAAGCACGATATCAAGTTTGAGGAAGATAATTGGGAGGCGCCGACCTTGGGAGCCTGGGGCGTGGGTTGGCAGGTGATGCTTGATGGGCTGGAGATCACTCAGTTCACTTACTTCCAGCAGTGTGGCGGGATCGATCTTGATCTGGTCCCGGCGGAGATCACTTATGGTCTGGAGCGAATTGTGGCGTTCTTGCAGAACGTGGACAGCCTGTACGACATCGTTTGGGCTCCAGGGTTTAAGTACGCGGATGTACGTCTCGCTGAAGAGCAGCAGTTCTCTGTTTACAACTTCGAGATGGCGGATGTCGCAGCGCTTTGGAAGTCCTTCGATCTACATGAGGCCGAGTGCCAGCGTTTGCTTAACGAATTCAAACCTTCAACAGACAAGTCTCGTTTTCCAGTGCTGCCGGCTTACGAGCATGTCCTAAAATGTTCCCACCTCTTCAACATGCTGGATGCGCGCGGGGCCATCAGCGTCACGGAGCGCGTCGGCATCATTGGACGAGTACGGCGCTTGGCGGTCGGAGTGGCTCAGGCGTGGAGCGAACAGCAGTTTCCGCCCGATCAGAAGGCGGTTGCGTAGATGGCTGATTTCCTGCTAGAAATCGGTGTCGAGGAGATACCGGACTGGATGATCGACGCGGCCCTGGCCCATCTTCGAGATGAATTCTCAAAGGCCGCGGGCGCGTTGAACGGAACTATCGAACTCCTGGACGCGACTCCGCGACGCCTTGCTCTCATCGCAACGGGGTTGGAAAAGCAGTTGCCCGATACGGAGCAGGTTATTGCTGGTCCTTATGCGTCATCGGGCGAAAAAGCATTACAGGGGTTCGCAAAGAAGAACAATACAACCGTGGAGCACCTGCGGCGTGAAATCGACTCTAAAGGTGAACGGTATTTCTTTGCTTCGATCAAGAAGGGCGAGTCGGCAACGGAGCTTCTCAGCAGGGTACTTCCTGCTCTGATCACCGGAATCCCTTGGCCAAAATCCATGTATTGGACCGGCAAGGAGGGGCTGCGATTCATCCGTCCTATTCGCTGGGTTGTCGGGCTGCTCGACCACGCGGTAGTACCCTTTGCGATTGGAAACGTACACTCTGGCAACACAACTTGCGGGCACCGCATCCTGGGCTCGACCGCACCCCTCGCCGTAACGCCCGCTACATACGAGTCCGTTCTGAAAGAAAATGCTGTCATTGTGCGTGCACTGGAACGGAAGGCCAGGATCGAAGCCGGGCTTGGGCCGGATGTTTCGCCAGACGACGCGCTACTGGGAACGCTCGTCTATCTCACAGAATATCCCACTCCCATTCGCGGTACATTCGATCCGTCTTATCTGGAACTGCCGAAAGAGATATTGTCTACGGTGATGCGCCATCATCAGCGATATTTCTCAGTAATCCAGCCGGATGGCAGTTTGGCTCCTGCTTTTGTAGCTGTTACGAACACCGATGGAGACCCCGAAGGATTGATCCGTCAGGGGAACGAACGCGTCTTGCGCGCGCGGTTCAATGATGCCCGCTTCTTCTGGCAAGTCGATCAAACCAAGAAATTGGCCGATCGAGTGGAAGATCTGGGGAAAGTCACTTTTCAGGCCAAGCTGGGAAGCTACAAAGAGAAGACTGATCGTGTGCGGGCGTTGGCGGAAGAACTGGCAACAAGTACGGGCGCGGATACTAAGGTTGCCGGGCGAGCGGCACTCTTAGCGAAATGTGATCTCACCACAGACATGGTGAAGGAGTTCACTGAGCTGCAAGGGATCGTTGGCGGTCTATATGCAGCAGCGCAAGGGGAGAGCACAAGCGTTGCTACCTCAATATACGATCATTACAAGCCGGTAAGCATGGAAGATACGATCCCCCGGACGATTGAGGGGCAGATCGTAGCCTTAGCTGACAAACTCGATACCCTGCGCGAGTGCTTCAAAATCGGAATGATTCCCAGCGGTTCGAAAGATCCATTTGCCCTGCGGCGGGCTGCTCAAGGAGCGGTCAAATTACTGTTCGAAGCCAAATTGCCACTTAATCTTACGAGCCTCACTGCGGGAGTCCCGCACCTTCGGGAATTTATGTTGGAGCGCGTACAGTTTTATTTACGTGACATTCTGCATTACGAGTACGATGAGGTGAATGCAGTGCTGGCGACGCCAGTGACTACGTTGACGGACTTGCTGGATCGTGTCGGCGCCATCCACAATGTACGTCCTACAGCTGACTTTGAGCCACTCGCGGCAAGCTTCAAACGGGTCAAGAACATTCTGAAGCAGGCAGCAATCACTTCCCTGCCTTCTCCTGATCCGGCGAAGCTGACACCCGGCCCCGAGACGGAGCTGTTCAGAGCATCGGAACATGCGAAAAAGCAGATGGCCATCGATCCCACCTACATGGGCAAACTGGCGGCCATCGCTTCCCTTCGACCCGCGGTCGATTTGTTCTTCGATAGAATTCTTGTGAATGACCCAGATCCGGCGCTGCGAGAGAATCGGCTGTCTTTACTGTTCAGTTTATTGACAGAGTTCTCGACCATTGCCGACTTTTCCGAAATAGTAACCAAGGGCATAGCTGCCTAGAAGATCTCGGACAACCATTCCTCGTTAGGAGAGACCGGAAATGAAGAAATACGTTTACTCGTTCGGCAGCGGTACGGCCGACGGTGACGGTAAGATGCGTGATGTGCTCGGCGGAAAGGGCGCTGGCCTTGCCGAAATGAGCAAGGCTGGGGTTCCAGTCCCGCCCGGCTTCACGATCTCGACAGAAGTTTGCAACCTGTTCTTTGAAAACGGTAACAAAGTTCCCCCTGAAGTCGACGACCAGATTCACCAGGCGCTCAAAAAGCTCGAAAAGGCGATGGGCAAGAAGCTTGGCGGCGTAGACGATCCGCTGCTGGTGAGCGTGCGCTCCGGCGCCAAGTTCTCCATGCCAGGCATGATGAACACCATCTTGAATCTCGGGTTAAACGACGAGACGACCGCAGGGCTGGCGAAAAAGACGGAGAACCCCCGCTTTGCCTATGACTGCTACCGGCGCTTTATTCAGATGTTCGGAGAAGTGGCTCTCGGTGTTGACATGGCCAAGTTTGACCATATCTTCGACACCCGTAAGGAAAAAAGAAAACTCAAGCTGGACACGGAGCTGACAGCCGACGATCTGCAGGCCGTAATCGCTGAATACAAGAAGTTGGTCAAGAAGGAGACGGGAAAAGAGTTCCCGCAGGATCCTCTCGAGCAGCTTTCTCTCTCCCGCGATGCGGTGTTCAGATCGTGGAACACGCCCAAAGCCATCTACTACCGGCGCATGGAGAAGATTCCCGATTCCATTGGTACGGCTGCCAATGTCCAGGCCATGGTCTACGGCAATATGGGCGAGAATTCCGGCACCGGCGTTGGATTTACGCGCAATCCTTCTACCGGCGAGAAGGTGTTCTACGGCGAGTTTCTGGTCAACGCGCAAGGCGAGGATGTGGTCGCAGGCATCCGTACCCCACAGCCGATCTCAGAGCTCGAGCAGGTGATGCCTGAAGCTTATAAGCAGCTGCGGGAAATAACCACGAACCTCGAAAATCACTACCGGGACGTTCAGGATTTCGAATTTACCGTCGAAGAAGGCAAGCTCTACATGCTGCAAACGCGCAATGGGAAGCGCACCGGGCCAGCGGCTGTTCGCATTGCCGTGAACATGGTCGAAGAGGGAATTCTGTCGGAGAAAGAAGCCGTTCAGCGTGTAGCGCCGAATCAATTGGACCAGCTTCTTCATCCGGTTCTTGATCCTCAAATCCGTAAAGGTTTGCAGAAAATTGCCACTGGTCTTCCGGCGTCACCCGGTGCGGCCGTTGGTCGTGCCGCGTTCTCCTCTGACGATGCCGTGACACTCGCAGCGACCGGCCCGGTTGTGCTGGTTCGCAAGGAAACGACGCCCGACGACATACACGGTATGGACGTCTCGAGAGGTATTCTTACTGCGGTCGGTGGTCTCACTTCGCACGCCGCCGTGGTTGCGCGCGGCATGGGACGCCCTTGTGTCGTCGGCGCGTCTTCCGTCTCAATTGACGAGACTAGGAAAATCGCCACCATTCTTAGCGAAGGTAAGAAGTTGATCGTCAAGCAGGGTGACTGGATCTCGCTGGATGGAACCCTGGGTGAAGTGTACCTGGGCCAATGCAAGACCAGCGACCCCGACCCGACGTCTCACGATTTTGTCACCTTCATGAGCTGGGCGGACAAGTTCCGCGGTAACTTTGGTGTTCGTGCGAACGCGGATATTCCTCGCGATGCCAAGCAAGCGAAAGTGTTTGGAGCGCAAGGCATCGGCTTGTGCCGCACCGAGCACATGTTCTTCGCCGAGGACCGCATCCCGCATATGCAGGCGATGATCCTGGCCCGGGATGAGAAGACCAGAAAGAACGCGCTGAAGAAGCTGCTCCCAATGCAGCGGAAAGACTTCGCCGGGCTGTTCCAGGCGATGGATGGATTTCCGGTTGTCATTCGCACACTCGATCCGCCGCTGCATGAATTTCTGCCAAAGCGCGAGAACATCATGGTCGATCTCGTGAAGCTGCCGCATGCAACTGCCACCGAGAAGAAAGAAATGGCGGCCACTTATCGGGTGACGGTCGGGGAACTGAAAAAATTCCTCCCCGAACTGCTGGGCCGGGTGGAGGAATTACATGAATTCAATCCCATGCTCGGCCATCGCGGATGCCGGCTGGGAATTACCTATCCGGAAGTGACCGAAATGCAGGTACGTGCGATCTTCGAGGCTGTCGTCCTGGTGGCTAAGAAGGGTATCAAAGTGATCCCCGAGGTGATGATCCCGCTGGTCGGAAACGTGAAGGAGCTTGAAAACCAGAAGGCGATTACCGTCAGAGTCGCCGAAGAAGTCCTCGGGGCCGCGGGACTTAAGGATCTCAAATATTACGTTGGAACGATGATCGAGATTCCCCGTGCCGCGCTGACCGCGGACGAAGTCGCGAAGGAAGCTGAGTTCTTTTCTTTCGGAACCAACGATCTCACTCAGACCACCATGGGGCTTTCGCGAGATGACTATACGAAGTTCTCGCGCCAGTACGAAGACTTGAAGATCTTCAAAGCCGACCCGTTTGCCGTGCTTGATCAAGAGGGCGTCGGAAAAATTATTGAACTTGCGGTGAAACTCGGCCGCAAGACTCGTCCTGACCTGGAAATCGGTATCTGCGGCGAGCACGGCGGAGAACCGAGTTCCGTCGAGTTCTGTTATCGGATTGGCATGAACTACGTGTCGTGTTCACCTTATCGCGTGCCGATCGCCCGGTTGGCTGCGGCGCAGGCTGCTCTTGCTGGAAGCGAAGGTAAAGCCGAGCAACAGCGTACCGCCTGATTCTTCTTCTATCGTGCAGGTATGCTTTATAGAAAGCGTGCCTGCACTCCACTCCCCGATCGACACCCTCGGCCTGGTTGGTCTGCCCTGCCCCGTACGCGAGCTTGCCGCCCAATGGTGGGACACAGTGATCGTAGGCGCTGGGCACAATGGCCTGACGTGTGCAGCTTACTTAGCTCGTGCCGGGCAGCGCGTACTCATTATTGAAGCGAGAGAGCGCATTGGCGGCGCCTGTACCATCGAAGAACCGTGGCCCGGCGTCCGCATGTCTCCCTGCGCTTACCTGGCAGGCCTTCTCCATCCCGTGGTGATTGAAGAACTGCAGCTTGCGCGCCGCGGCTTTCATTGGACCCCCGCCAGCAACGGCCTGTTCGTTCCGTTTGCGGATGGAAGTAGCATCCAGCTTTATGACGACGATGACCAGTGTCTGGCAGAGTTGCGAAAGTTCGCGCCGCAGGATATTGGCGGGTGGCGCGCCATGTCCGACCTCGTTAGCCGGGTTCGGACTGCGATTCGCCCGGCAGGTAATGCGGACATGTGGCTGGGAGAGGCCCCCACTCGCGAGCAATTGGAAGATCGTCTCGACCGTGATTCCGAAGCCCTCGCACTGCTTTTTGATTGGTCGATGGCAGAGTTCGTGGAACGTTATCTCACCGATCAACGGCTGCAGATGGCATATTTTGGGCAGGGCGTGATTGGTACGAATGCCAGCCCGTTTCATGCGGGAACCGCTTCGATTCGTTTTCATCATTCCTCCGGCCGGTTAGGCGGACTTCCCGGAGCATGGGGATACGTTCGGGGCGGTATGGGCATGGTGTCCTTCTTTCTGGCGGATGCCGCGCAGGAAGCCGGTGCTGTGATCGCTGCCGGTGTGCCTGTGGCCCAGATCCTTCCCGGCGAGGGCGTCCTGCTGGAGAGTGGTGAACGCATTCATTGTGGCTCTGTTATTTCAAATGCTGATCCGCGAGTGACACTGCGTTTACTGGGGAAATCCGCTGATAATGCCTGGCGCGCCAAAGTGGAGTCGATCCCGATGGAAGGCTGCACCCTCAAGCTGAACGTCCACCTAAATGAACTGCCTAATTTCAAAGCCAGACCGGGAACCGATCAGCCCCATCATTATGGCCAGGTCAACACTCCACTAACAAAAGTGGAATGGCAGGATGGCTTTTCCGCCGCGCGAGCCGGCCGGCTACCGAAGAAGCTGTGGACGGAACTTTACTTCCAGAGCGTGCATGATGCAAGCGTTGCTCCCGCCGGAACGCATACCATGAGCATGTTCACGCAGTATGTCCCGTACCGGTTCGCTTCAGGAACCTGGGACGATCATCGCGAACAGGCTAAGAGACTCGCGATAAGTGCTCTTGCAGATTTCTGCAGCAACATTCCGGAGGCGGTGATTGATGCTGAAGTACTTGGTCCTCCGGATATCGAGCGCAAAGTGGGCTTGACGGGAGGGCATATTTTTCAAGGCGAGTGCCTGCCGGCCTTTATGTGGAGCAACAGGCTGCAGCCGAGGACACCCATGCCCGGCGTCTATCTGTGTGGAGCCGGAACGCACCCGGGAGGTAGCGTTATCGCGGCCAATGGCAGAAACGCCGCTATGGCCGTATTGGCAGACGTGCGGAGCGGCGTTTTGACTTCAACCGCTGGTTTAACGTAAATACAGCGATCGCAGTTGGAACAAGCGCGAAGTAGAACCAGTAACTCAGCAGTGCTGGCTCCGGGCCAAGAATGACAACTTGTCCGCGAATGCTCGAATCCTGTCCGTGGACGTGGAAATGTGTTACAAGACGCCACGCGCCTGGTTCCTGAATTTGAACCGTCACAGCATAAAGCAGTTTGTTAGTCGCCTGTCCCGGGGTCGCTTTCGCCTCGATTCTATTCTCTCCGGCTTTTGAAAGTTCCAGATCAACGCTGCCGTCAAGAAGAACCGTGTCGGTCTCTGATTCCTGCAGAAGAACACTGAAGTCGTTGGCGCCTGCGCGCAGCGGAGAAGGGCTACCAAAAACACTGACGGTGACAGACCCGGTTCGTTGGTGAAGCAGCAGCGCGCCGCCATCTGCAGCGACGAAGCGGCGGCCGTCCAGCGCGATCACGC